>MWDT01000700.1 GCA_002070825.1 Verrucomicrobia bacterium ADurb.Bin122 | reverse complement strand
GCCCTGGGCCATGATCTTCATGCCCAGCCCATGGGCGAATACGCCCTCGTCGGGGCGGCGAGGCGGCCTCGACATGGCTTCAGGATCAGTGGGGTCGGCAGCCAGGGCCATTGCGGGCAGGCCGTCTGTCATGAGGTTCATCCACAGCAGCTGAATGGGCGTAAGCGGCAGCGGAAGACCTGCCATCGCCGTAAGCAACATCGACGCCACTTCCCCCACATTGCTCGCCAGCAGGTACCTGATGAACTTACGGATGTTATCGTAGATAGACCGGCCTTCCTCGATGGCCGCTATGATGGTGGCATAGTTGTCGTCGCCCAGCACCATGCTGGAGGCCTCGCGGGCAACGTCGGTACCCTTTAGACCCATCGAGATCCCGATGTCGGCCTCCCGAATGGCCGGGGCGTCATTCACTCCATCGCCTGTCATGGCCACGATGTGGCCGCGCTGGCACAGAGCCCGTACTATCCGCAGCTTGTGGGCGGGCGCCACCCGGGCAAACACCGCCGCGGTATCGACTATGCGCATCACCTCGTTGTCGGAGGCGCTATCCAGCTGCTCGCCGCTGACTATCAGGGAGGAGCGGGCGCGCCCGTCGGCGATCTGGTCGGGCGAGACCAGCCCGATCTGCGCGGCTATCGCCTCCGCCGTCTCCGCGTGGTCGCCGGTGATCATGATGGTACGGATACCTGCGCGCCTGGCTCGCTCCACTGACTTGGCCGCCTCCGGTCGCGGCGGGTCCATCATCCCCGTGAGCCCCAGGAACGTGAGGCGCGGACGCACCGCCTGCTCGTCAATGAGGTTGCCGCGCGCGCACGCCAGAGCCAACACGCGCATAGACCGGCGTGCCATGTCCGAATTGGAGGCGAGCACCTCTTTGTCAAACCGGGCGTCGCGCGCCGCTCTTTCCCGGCCCACGTACCGGCTATCACACAGCTCCAGAACCGTCAGGGGCGCGCCTTTCACAAAGGTGAACACACCCTCAGGCCCCTCGCATGCCACGGCCATCATCCTCCGCTCGGGCTCGAACGGGATTTCCGAAACGCGAGCAAAAGCGCGTACACGGCGCATTACGCCCAATCCGCCCTTGTGCGCCATGGCCAGGAGCGCGCCTTCGGTTGGGTCTCCTACTACTCCCCAGGCCCTCCGTCGCGTGGGCAGGCGACCAGAGCCCTCTGCAGGCCCAGCTTGCCCCGATTGCTCCCGCGTCAAGCCGGCGTCATTGCACAGGGCCGCGCAGAGCAGCAGGTCGCGGAGGGCTGGATCCGACGCAGGGTCGTCGATCCGCCGCTCGGAC
>MWDT01000699.1 GCA_002070825.1 Verrucomicrobia bacterium ADurb.Bin122 | reverse complement strand
ATGGAGCTCAACGCCACCGAAGAGCAATTCGACGCCCCCGTCGTGTACGGGTCCGGCCGCGACGGCTACATGATGCGCAAGCTCACCGACGAGAAAAAGAACATGGAGCCCCTCTTCAAGGTGATCCTTGACCATGTGCCGCCCCCGTTCTCCCGTCCGAACCAGCCGTTCCACATGCTCGTCTCCAACATCGACTGGTCCGACTACGTCGGGCGTATCGCAGTCGGCAAGATCCTCGGCGGCAAAGTCGAAGTCGGCGACAACGTCTACATCCTCCGCAACAGCGACGGCAAAAAAATCCGCGCAAAAATCAGCAAGGTCTTCGAATACTCGGGCCTCGGCACCAGCGAGTCGGCCGTCGGCGGCATTGCCGGCAACATCGTCGGCCTCGCCGGATTTGAGGACATCGACATCGGCGACACCCTTACGGCTGACGAAAACGGCCACGCCCTTCCATTCACCCAGATCGATCCGCCGACCCTCGAGATGCAGTTCTGCGTCAACGACGGCCCCCTCGTCGGTCGCGAAGGCAAGTTCGTCACGTCGCGCCAGCTCCGCGAACGCCTCTACCGTGAAGTCAAAACCAACGTCTCGATCTCCGTCGAAGACACCGACAAGGCAGGCGTCTTCAATCTGAAGGCCCGCGGCGCCATGCAAATCGCCGTGCTCGTGGAAACGATGCGCCGCGAGGGCTTCGAACTCCTCGTCTCCCGTCCCCAGGTCATCACGAAAAAAGGCCCCGACGGTCACGTGCAGGAGCCCTACGAGACCCTCTGGGTCGAGGTCCCCGACGAATGCGTGGGCGGCGTGATGCAGAATCTCGCCAACCGCAAAGGCCAGATCGTCAACATGGAGAAACACCCGCATGGGACCACCGTCGAGGCCGTCATCACGACCCGCGGCCTCATCGGCTTCGAAATCGATCTCGTCAATGCGACCAACGGCCGTGGCGTCATGACCCACCTCTTCAAAGAATACGGTCCGTGGGCCGGCGAACTCATCACCCGCCTCACCGGCACGCTGCTTGCCACCGAGGCCGGCGCGGTCACCGCCTACGCACTCGATGCGATCCAAAGCCGCGGTAAGCTCTTCGTCGCTCCCGGTGACGAGGTCTACGAAGGCATGATCGTCGGCGAAAACCCGCGTCTGGAAGACATCCCGGTCAACGCATCGCGCGCCAAGCAGCTCACCAACTTCCGCTCCCAAGGCGAAGGCAAGGGCATCCAGCTCGCCCCGCCGGTCAAAATGTCCCTCGAACGCGCGATCGAATACATCGCCCCCGATGAATACGTCGAAGC
>MWDT01000698.1 GCA_002070825.1 Verrucomicrobia bacterium ADurb.Bin122 | reverse complement strand
CGACGTGGACGACAAAACCATCCGCCGCTCGCGCGAGGAAAAGCGCCCGCTCGCCGAGGTCACCCAGCAGTGGACGGACAAGTTTCACGCCGACTGCGCCGCGCTCAACTGCCTGCCGCCGCACGTCGAGCCCACCGCCACCGGCCACATCTGCGAGCAGGTGGACATGATTGCGCAGCTCGAAAAGAAAGGCCACGCCTACCGCGCCGCCGACGGCTCCGTGTATTTCAAAGTCGCCTCGTTCCCCGAGTACGGCCGCCTCTCGCACCTCAAGGAGCGCGAGCTCAAGCTCGGCACCTCCCTCAAACCGCAGACCGCCGACGCCGACGAAAAGGAGGACGGCAGCGACTTCGCCCTCTGGAAAGCCCACAAGCCCGACGACGGCGACGTGGGTTGGGAAAGTCCGTGGGGCCGCGGCCGCCCCGGCTGGCACATCGAGTGCAGCGCGATGAGCAAAAAGCATCTCGGCGAGACCATCGACCTGCACACCGGCGGCGTCGATCTGCTCTTCCCGCACCACGAAAACGAGATCGCCCAGAGCGAGTGCTGCAACGGCGCGACCTTCAGCAAGCACTGGTACCACAGCGAGCACCTGCTCGTGGACGGCAAGAAGATGAGCAAGAGCCTGGGCAACCTGTACACGCTCGACGACCTGCGCGCCAAGGGCCACACGCCGATGGAGCTGCGCTACACGCTCCTCGCCGGCCACCCGCGCAAGCAGCTCAACTTCACGCTCGATTCCCTGCACGCCGCCCAAAAGGCCCTCGCCACGCTGCGCGCCTACCGCGCCACGTTGCCCGCCTCCGGTGGCGATGCCGCCATCTTCGCGCCCGTCTTTGCCGCGCTCTCCGACGACCTCAACACGCCCGGCGCGCTTGGTGCGCTTTTCACGATCGTCAACCGTGGCAACGCCGGCGTCGATCTGCCCGCGTTCGACCGCGTGCTGTTCGCGCTCGGCCTCAAGCTCGACGAACCCGCCGCCCCGAAAGCCGAGGCGCCCGCCGAAGTCGTGGCGCTGGCCGAGCAACGCTGGGCCGCGAAAAAAGCCAAGGACTTCGCCTCCGCCGACCGCTTGCGCGGCGAGCTCGCCGCCGCTGGTTGGACGATGCTCGACCGCAAGGACGGCTACAGCCTGGAGCCCGCCAAGAAGGCCTGAGCGACGGCCCGTTTTATGGACGCGTTGAAAAAGCACTTTCAGGACGGCGATCAGTTCGCGGCCCGCAACGGCATCGAGCTTGTCACGCTGGAGCCCGGCCACGCCGTCACGCGCATGGTCGTGCAGCCGTGGCACCACAACGCCGTTGGCATCGTG
>MWDT01000697.1 GCA_002070825.1 Verrucomicrobia bacterium ADurb.Bin122 | reverse complement strand
CCGCTGATCGCCGGCGAGGTCGTGCCCGCCGACCAAAACGGCAAATGCGCCGGCATGAACCCGATCATCGGCACGCTGCCCGCGATCATTCCCACCGCCCATGTCGTCCCCTCCGCCGGTTGCCCCGGACTGCCCGACCATCTGCATTTCACGCCCGCCGGCTACCGCGAACTGGGCAAACGCTACGCGGAGACGATCCTTCCCTTCCTCAGCCTCCCAGTCGCCACCCAGATCTCCAGCGACACGCCGACCGCGCCCGGCTCGAACCCGCTTTTCCGCGACGCCTTCACCGCCGATCCCGCCCCGCTCGTCGTCGGCGACACGCTCTACCTCTACGTCGGCCACGACGAGGCCAGCGGCAAACAGATGTTCAACATCACCGAATGGCTCTGCTACTCGACCAAGGACATGAAGCACTGGACCCCGCACGGCTCCGTGCTCAAGCCCACCGACTTCAAGTGGGCCACCGGCGAGGCGTGGGCTTCGCAGGTCGTCGAGAAGAACGGCAAATTCTATTTCTACACCACCGTCCAGCACGGCGAACCGTACGTGGGCAAATCCATCGGCGTCGCCGTCGGCGACAGCCCGCTCGGGCCGTTCACCGATGCACGCGGCACCGCCCTCGTGCGCGACGACACCACCCCAAGCGACAAACCCTGGAACGACATCGACCCCACCGTCTTCATCGACGACGATGGCACCGCCTACCTCGCCTGGGGCAACCCCTACCTCTATTTTGCCAAGCTCAAGCCGAGCATGACCGAGATCGACGGCGAGATTCAGCGCATTGAGCTGCCCTACTACACCGAGGGCCCGTGGCTGCACAAACGCGGCGACCTCTACTACCTCACCTACGCCGCCTTCGCGCACCAGGGAAAGTGGGAGAAACTCTGCTACGCCACCGCCCCCAAGATCACCGGCCCGTGGACCTACCGCGGCATCCTCGCCGACCAGACGAAGCACAGCTACACGATCCATCCCGGCATCACCGAGTTCAAGGGCCGCTCCTACCTCTTCTACCACACCGCCGATCTGGTGCTCAACGGCGAGACCGGCGGCCTCGGCCGGCGCAGCGTCGCCGTCGAGCCCCTCGAGTATTATCCCGATGGCACCATGAAACCCATCGTGCAGACCGCCGCCGGCGTCAGCACCCCAGCCCAGCCCTGATCCAATACCGCCATTTCAGCCCTCTTCTCCGCCATGAATATCCCGACACTCCGCTCCGCGCTTCTTCTCCTCGCCCTGCCGATCAGCGCCCTGGCCGCTCCGGCCACGATCAAGATCGACCTCGACCGCACCATCGACGCCGTCGA
>MWDT01000696.1 GCA_002070825.1 Verrucomicrobia bacterium ADurb.Bin122 | reverse complement strand
CCGCGGCGGTTGGCGGCGAGTTTTACCATGTCCCAGTCTGGGGCGTGCCGGAGGATTCCCTCGATCAGCGCGGGAAAGTCGGCGGGAAGGACGATGTCGTCTTCGAGGATGAGGGCGGCGGGGGCGTCGGAGCTGGCGAGAAAGGTTTTGATGGCGAGGACATGGCTCATGTAGCAGCCCCACTCGCCGGGGACGGGGTGTTTGCCGTGGCGACGGCGGTAGCAGGCGTCGTCAAAATCGGTCCAGGGGAGGTCGCCGAGCTGTTTTCCGTCGATGGCCGGGACGCGGGTGAAGGGGATGCCGCAGCGGTCGAGCTCGGCGGCGGCATGGGCGAGCCGGTCCGGCGAGCGGTCCAGGTTGATCAGATAAACGGGGACGGGAAACTGCGGCGTGAGGTCGCGCATGGCACAGGGCGCCATGCTCGGGATTATGGAGCGGTTGGCAAGAACTCGACTTTGGCCGTGAGCTCGGGGGTGAGGAATCGGTCGGGGTTTTCGATGCCCACTTTGATTTGGAGCGTGCCCTTCTGGCGGTTGGCCTCGGGGGAAATCTCGGCGACGCGGCCGACGTAAACCTTGTCCGGGTAGGCCTCCGGGATGACGCGGCAGCGGTGGCCGAGGGCGATCTTGGCGAGGTCGGTTTCGTTGATGTCGAGCTCGACCTGGAGGTCGTTCATGTCGGCCACGGCGAGGAGGGCGGTGCTGGGGCCGCGGGTGCCGCCGAAGCTTTGCGGGGTGACGAGCTCGCCGGGCTCGACGAGTTTTTCGAGGACAACGCCATCGACCGGCGATTGGATGACGGTCCATTCGAGATAGGTGCGGACGAGTGCGAGTTGCCCTTCGATCTCGCGGATGGAGGCGCGAGCGGATTCGACTGCGAGTCGGGCCTCGTCGTCGGCCTCCTGGGAAGTGACGTTGCGAGTGAACAGGTCGTGTGCGCGGCGGTAGGCGATCTCGGCGCGTTCGAGTGCGACGCGGGCGTTGGCGAGGCGACCCTCGGCCTGGGCGACATTGGCGCGCTGTTCGGCGTCTTCCAGGCGGACGACGATCTCGCCCTTTTTCACGGCATCGCCCTTTTTGACGCCGATCCACTGGACCATGCCCTGGAAGCGCGGGCTGATTTCGATGCGCTCGCGGTTGATGATGTAGCCGGAGACGGTGAGCAACGTGGCGGGCGAGCTGACGGTGGCCGCGGGAGGCGTGGCCGGGGCGGGTGCTGCGCTGACGGGTTTTCCCGAGTCGGGGCGATCCTGGCCGTTGGCGTCGCCGCCGATGATGCGGCGGTCGGCCTCGGGGCGGGGCCAGGCGAAGTAGA
>MWDT01000695.1 GCA_002070825.1 Verrucomicrobia bacterium ADurb.Bin122 | reverse complement strand
CGAAGCCAGCTCGGCCCAGTCGCCGCTCGACCCCGCGCCGGCCGCATCGGCGCCGACCGCGATCACGGGTGGCACGGAGCAGGCGCTCAACACCAGTGCGGCGGCCGCGAGCAAGGTGGCCCCGGCCAGCGTGCGCACTCCGGATTTCCTGGAGCACACGGTCGATTCGGCTCTGAAGCTTTTCAACGTGCGCAACAGCGGCAACACGCCGACCCACTATGTGCTGGCGGCGCTTTTCCTCGTCGGTGCCATCCTGCTGCGCCGTGTGGTCACGCTCGTGATATTCGGTTTCTTCAAGCGGTTGACCAAGCACACGGAGACGACGCTCGACGACGAGTTGTTTGCCGCGCTGGAGACGCCGGTGGCGACGCTGATCGTCGTGGCCGGTTCCGTCTGTTCGCTAAAGGTGCTCAAGCTCTCGGAGACGGGCGACCGCGCGCTGGGCTACGGTGTGACGGTGGCCTTTTCACTGGTCTTCTTCTGGATCCTGCTGCGGGCGTTCGACACGATGCTCGATCACGTTCATAAACTGGCAGTGGCTCGCGGGATGGGCGTCGCGGCGTTCATGCCCTGGATCAAGAAATCGTTGATCACGATCTTTGTGATCTTTGGCACGCTGATCACGATCCAGAGCCTCGGCTACGATGTGAAGGCGTTCCTCGCGGGTCTGGGTATCGGCGGTTTGGCCTTCGCCTTGGCTGCGCAGGATACGATCGCCAACCTCTTCGGCTCCGTCGTCGTGGCCGTCGATCAGCCCTTCAAGGTGGGCGAGTTTGTGCGTATCGGTGGGTTTGAGGGCACGGTCGAGGATATCGGTCTGCGCTCGACCAAGCTCCGCACGGGGGCGCGCACGGTGATCGCCATTCCGAACAAGACGGTGGCCGCCGAGGCGGTGACCAATCTCACTCGGATGCCGCAACGGCGCGTCGATCAGACGATCGGACTGACCTACGACACCACGCCGGAGCAAATGGAGGTGGTGCTCGAGGACATCCGCCGCATCCTGCGGGAGGATTCAGGAGTGCATCAGGAATTGATCGTGGTGAACTTTGCCAACTACGGGGCGTCGTCCCTCGACATCCAGATCGTCTTCTTTGCGGCGGATCCCAACTGGGCGAAACACATGGCGCTGCGGGAGCGCATCAATCTGAAGATCATGAAGGCGGTGCTCGCGCGCGGGCTCTCGTTTGCCTTCCCCACCCAGACGGTCGTCTTCGATGGCCCGGTGGCCAAGAAGCTCGCCGAGCGGAAAGCCTGACCTGGCTCCCTCGCGCGGTTTGTCTGGCAAAGGCGGTCCCGTCCGGGCCGCCTTTTTCGT
>MWDT01000694.1 GCA_002070825.1 Verrucomicrobia bacterium ADurb.Bin122 | reverse complement strand
TCGGGATGGTTGCCCACGCAGACCACGGCGACTTCGCTCTGGGCGATGCAAGCCAGGGCGGTCTCGCTCATGTCGCCGACCCAGTTGACGCGCGGTCCGGTGCCGAGGTCGGCAGTCGAGCCGATGTGCGCTTCGATGCCCTCGCGAGGAGTGACGGTGTACGGCGGGGTGCCGGAGTACCAGTCGAGCAACACGCGGTTGGCGAGCGGGCCGACGACGGCGATGGACTTGAGCTTGTGCGCATCGAGCGGCAGGAGACCGTCGGAGTTTTTGAGCAGCACGATGGATTTTTGAGTGACGAGCCGGGCGAGGGCGCGGGCCTCCGGTTGCGCCCATGGCTCGGGCGTGCCGGCGGCGCCGATCTGGCTGTAGGGGACGCGTTCCGCTGGATCGAGCAGGCCGAGGCGAATCGAGATGCGGAAGAGCCCGCGCAGGGCGCGGTCGAGGTCGGCCTCGGTGATGAGCCCGCGTTTCACCGCTTCGGTGACGGCCTCTTTGTGGCGGTCGAGGAAATGGTTGATGCCGGCCTTGAGGCAGGCGGCAGCGGCGGTCGGCAGATCGGGGAAGGCTTTGTGCTGATCCACGAGGAGGTGGAGGCCGCCGCCATCGGTGCAGACGATGCCGTCGAGGCCCCACTCGCCGCAGACGATGTCGTTGAGCATCGGATGCACGTGAGCGGGCGTGCCGTTGACGGCGTTGTAGGCGGCCATGAGGGCGCGGGCGCCACCTTCGCGCACGGCGATCTCGAAGCCCTTGGCGTAGTACTCGCGCCAGAGGCGCTCGTCGAAGTTGGATGAGGAGGACTCGCGGCCGTCCTCGTTGCTGTTTGCGAGGAAGTGCTTCAGGAGCGCGGCGGTTTTCCAGTAGCGCGGGTCGTCGCCCTGGAGGCCGCGGGTGAAGGCGGCTGCGAGGGTGCCGACGTGAAAGGGATCTTCGCCGTAAACCTCCTCGGTGCGGCCCCAGCGCGGGTCACGGGCGAGGTCGGCGTTGGGGGCGCGGACGATGAGTCCGGAGCGGGCGAAGCGCGGGCTCTGGTAGAGGTAGCGCGCTTCGAGGGCTTCCTGAGCGGCGACTTGGCGGATCAGCTCGGGGTCCCACGTTTCGCCGAGCCCGTAGGCCTGCGGAAACTGGGTGGTCGCGGTGGGGTTGCGGTGGCCCCAGTTGCTCGGGCCGCCCTGGGCGACGCCGTGGTAGCCCTCGATGTGGGGCGAGCCCTGCACGCCGAGGCGCGGCACGGCGGCCTTGTGGGCGAGGCAGTCGATTTTCTCCTCAAGCGTGAGGCGCGAGATGAGGTCGGTGATGCGCGTTTCGTCGGGAAG
>MWDT01000693.1 GCA_002070825.1 Verrucomicrobia bacterium ADurb.Bin122 | reverse complement strand
GGGAGTCGCGAGACGAGGCGGGCGCCGTGGCAGTTGGCCATGCGGCCCATGCAGAGGATGACGTCGGGCGCGAGTGCGCCGACTGTGCGGATCAGGCCGGGGGCAAACCAGTCGAGGCGGGTGTCGCACGGTTGCAGGATTTCCCTGCGGAGGTCGCCCGTGGAGGGCTCCAGCGCGCCGCCGGGCCGGAAGTTGACGAGCGTCGTCGGGTGGCCGGCCGCGGTGAAGGCGCGCGCCAGGAGGATGGATTGGCGCTCGGTGCCGCCGCTGCGGAGGTGATCTTGGATGACGACGATATTCATTGCGCGCGTGGGCGGCGGATGCTCGGGTTTAGAACAATGAATCGTGGATTGTTCAACCTGCTCTTGCGATGGATCGTTTTGGCGGTCGGGGTGATGCTGGCCGCCCGGATTATCCCGGGTATCAAATATGACACGGCCGGCACGCTGATCGTCGTGGTGCTGGTGATGAGCTTTTTCAACGCGGTGCTCCGCCCGCTGCTCATCCTGTTCACGATGCCGTTGATCGTGTTTTCGATGGGGCTGGGCGTGCTCGCGGTGAATGCGCTGCTTTTCTATTTCGTCGGCGAAATCATCCAGGGCTTCGAGGTCGCCAGCTTCTGGTCGGCGCTGGGCGGTTCGGTGATCGTGAGTGTGACGAGCATGGTCATGAACCGGGTCGTGCGGGGCGTGAAATTGCAGGCTGCCGACGAACCAAAGAAGCGTCCGCCGTCCGGCAAAGGCGACGTGATCGACATTTAAACGCGTTTTCCAAGCCCGGCGTGCCCTCGCCGGGCTTTCCATTTGACCGCGCGCGCGGGCGTGGAGACGGTGGCGGCCTCTTATACCCATGGCTGACAACACAGACTACGACTTGATCGTGATTGGTGGCGGACCTGCCGGTTATGCGGGCGCGATTCGCGCCGGGCAGTTGGGCAAAAAGGTCGTCTGCGTGGAGATGGAGCGGCTGGGCGGCACGTGCCTCAACTGGGGCTGCATCCCGACCAAGGCCCTGCTGAAGAGCGCCGAGCTCTACCAAAAGCTGCAAAAGGCGGAGACGTTTGGCCTCACGGCCTCGGCAGTGGCGTTTGACTACGCGAAGATCATCGGACGCTCGCGCACGGTCGCGGGGCAGATGTCCAAGGGCATCGAGTTTCTTTTCCGCAAGAACAAGGTCGAACACGTCGTGGGCCGCGCGCAGGTGAGTGCGCCCGGCGTCGTCTCGATCATCGATGGCGACAAGGCCGGCACGGTGCTGCGCGGCAAGTCGATCCTCCTGGCCACCGGCTGCCGGATGCGGCGCATCCCCGGCCTCGAGTATGATG
>MWDT01000692.1 GCA_002070825.1 Verrucomicrobia bacterium ADurb.Bin122 | reverse complement strand
ATCCTCGAACAGGTGACCAACGGCCTCGCGGTCCGCATGGCCGTGCTCTACCTCTGCTCCGGCGGCCAGCCCGAAAAACTCAACACCCTCATCGCCTAATTTCCGCCATGTCCTCCCTCTGGATTCAAAACGCCCGGGTGATTGATCCGGCCTCGAAACGCGACGCCGTCGGCGACCTCTTTGTGGTCAACGGCAAGATCGTCTCATCCCTCTCCGAAGTCGACCAGAAGCGCGCCAAGATCATCGACGCGCGCGGCCTCGTCGCCTGCCCCGGACTGGTGGATATCCACGTGCATTTCCGCGAGCCCGGCCCCCGCCGACAACGCCGGCACGATCCAGTCCATCAAAGACGCCGTCGCCCGCGACTCCGTCGTGAAAGTGTTCCCGACCGGCTGCATCACCTCCCAGTTGAAAGGCGAAGCCCTCGCCCCCATCGGCTCGCTCAAACGCGCCGGCGTCGTCGCCATCACCGACGACGGAAATTGCGTACAGGCCAACGAGCTCATGCGCCGCGCCGCCGAGTACGCCAAGATGTTCGGCCTGCCGATCATGGACCACTGTCAGGACCACTCCATGACGCACGGCGCCGCCATGAACGAAGGCGTCGTCTCCACGCGCCTCGGCCTGCGCGGCTGGCCCAACGCCGCCGAAGACGTGATCGTCTCGCGCAACGTGATCCTCGCCACCTACACCGGCGCGCACATCCACATGCAGCACATCTCGTCGCGCAACGCCGTCGAGATTCTGCGCCGCGCCAAGTCCCGCGGCGTGTCCGTCTCCGCCGAAGCCACGCCGCACCACATCGCCCTGACCGAGGACGCGCTCGTCGGCTACGACACCAACTTGAAGATGAACCCGCCGCTGCGCACCGAAGCCGACCGTCGCGAGCTCATCGAGGGTCTGCGCGACGGCACGCTCGACTGCATCGCCACCGACCACGCGCCGCACACCAATTACGAAAAGGACAAAGAGTTCGACGTCGCGCCCAACGGCATCCTCGGACTGGAGACCGCGCTCGCCATCACACTCGACGTGCTCGTGCGCCAAAACGGATTCTCCCTCTCGCAGGTCATCGACCTGATGACGCGCCGACCCGCCAAGATCGTCAACCTGCCCTCCGGCACGCTCGCCGAGGGCGCCGCGGCCGACATCTGCCTCTTCGACCCCGAGGAGAAATGGGTGTACGACGCCATCGCCGGGCACAGCAAATCGAGCAACTCGCCCTGGCACCGCCAGACGCTCACCGGTCGCGTGAAAACGACCATCGTCGACGGCCGGGTCGTGTTCGAAAACGGCAAGATCGTCTAACTCGTCTGCCAGCGCCGGA
>MWDT01000691.1 GCA_002070825.1 Verrucomicrobia bacterium ADurb.Bin122 | reverse complement strand
CCAGCGGTCCTGCTCGACGGCGTTTTTATCGGCGTCGCCGCTCTTGATGGTGCCGTCGTCGACTTCGTAGGAGCGGGGGTTGGTCTGGCACCATTTCCAGGCGCGGATGGCGCGTTTTTCGAGATCGGCGGCGAAGCTCTTCCACTCGGGAAACTCGCGGTAAACGCGGGCGGCGTGCGCGAAGATGCCGGCGGAGGCGAGCGTGGAGGCGGAGGCCTTGGGGCCGTAGTAGCGGGGGCGTTTATCCTGGCTGAGGGGCCAGGCGCCGCCGGCGTAGTCGATCACGCCCATCTTGATGAAGACGCCGCCGTCGGTGTCCTGCATCTTGACCAGCCAATCGAGCTCATACTTTACCTCATCGAGCAGGTCGGGGAGGCCGTTGCCCGACTCCGGGATGGCGAAATCGTCGGTAAACGCGGCGCGGTTTTCGCGCCAGGCGTAGAGGAGCGGGTGGATGACCTCGGGCAGGAAAGTCGGGTACTTGTTGGTATCGCCGGCGTCCATCCAGCCGCCGCTCAGATCGCGCTCGGTGGAGGCGTCGTCGCGAGCGGCGAGGGAGCGGGCACGGCGATCCTGCGTGTAGGTAGCGGCATCCGTCCACGGCTCTTCGGCGAAGGGCGGGCGGTGCGCGATATCCTCGCGCTGGTAGTAGAGGGCGCGGACGGCGGCGCGCAGCACGCCGTGGTACACGTCGGGCGCGATACGGAAGACGTGTGAGCGAAGCTTCTTCTCGGGGTCGAAGACGTAGTAGTCGCCCACGGCGTCCACCTTGGTGAAGTCGAACCACCAGCCGCGGTCGCCGGAGGCGGCGTCGGTCTTGCCGGCGTTGTACAGCTCGGGCTCGTCCTTGAAGACGACGGCATCGTCGCCGACGCGGCGCACTTCGAGTTTTTTGCCGGGCTTATAGGATTCGGCGGCGTTGTAGCCAGCCTGCGGATCGCTGAGGATGGCGACCTTGCGCTCGTCGGGGAGGTAGCCGAACTGGTCGACGTGGATACGCCCGGTGACGGCGGGCAGGCCCGGCACGGTGAAGCCGGAGGCCGTCGGCACCGCCCAAGGCGTGGCCGGGGCCGTC
Source organism: Verrucomicrobia bacterium ADurb.Bin122 (assembly GCA_002070825.1). Lineage (GTDB taxonomy): Bacteria > Verrucomicrobiota > Verrucomicrobiia > Opitutales > Opitutaceae > MWDT01. Next base: position 253 of record MWDT01000691.1, on the reverse strand, counting down.
TCGCCCACGGCCAACAAACGCGAAGCGCCCAGGGCAAGCACTCCCAGGACAACACGGCTGCGAAGGTGTAATCTCATAGATGCCCTCCGAGAAAACCCCTCACTCTGCGCATGGCCAGCCGGAATAAAGCAACTCGGCGGATTTGCTTAACAATTAACAGCCCGCCGACGCAGCGCAGGCTTGAGGCCCGCGCAGGCGACGGCACGCTGCAACGCGCCCGCCGCATGCTCCCCTTCGACTACCAGGAGTTTCC
>MWDT01000690.1 GCA_002070825.1 Verrucomicrobia bacterium ADurb.Bin122 | reverse complement strand
CGTGGAGAATTGTCTCCGCTTTCGCCGGCATTTCAGCAACCCTGCCTCATGGAAAAACTCCGTTTCACCGAACTCGGCCTCTCGCCCGAGCTCCTCAAGGCCGTCGACAAGATGGGCTTTGAAGAGGCTTCGCCCATCCAGTCCGCTGTCATTCCCACCATTCTCGCCGGGCGCGATGTCGTTGGCCAGTCCTCGACCGGTTCCGGTAAAACGGCCGCCTTTGCCATCCCCGCGATCGAGCGCACCGATCCGCACGTAAAGGCCGTGCAGGTGCTCATCCTCTGCCCCACGCGCGAACTCGCCGTGCAGGACGCCGAGGAATCGGCCAAGCTCGCCGCCTTCAAGCGCGGCATCCACGCGGTGCCGATCTACGGCGGGCAATCCTACGAGCGGCAGTTCCGCGCCCTCGAAGCCGGCGCGCAGATCGTCATCGGCACGCCCGGCCGCATCATGGACCACATGGAGCGCGGCACGCTCCGCCTCAACCAGCTCAAACTCGTGATCCTCGACGAGGCCGACCGCATGCTCGACATGGGTTTCCGCGAAGACATCGAGCACATCCTCTCCGCCGTGCCCGAGCAGCGCCAGCTCCTCTTCTTCTCGGCCACCATGCCGCGCATGATCCAGGAGCTCATCCGCCGCTACAGCCGCGACCCGGCCTGGATCAAGATCGAGGCGCTCGCGCAAAACGCCCCGCAAGTCGATCAGGTTTACTTCGAGGTGGACCGCCGCTCGAAACTCGAAGCGCTCACCCGCATCATCGACCTCCACGACTTCCGCTACGGCATCATCTTTTGCAGCACGAAGATCATGGTCGACGACCTCGATGAGCACCTGCACGCGCGCGGCTACGCCGTGGACCGCCTGCACGGCGACATCAGCCAGGCGCAGCGCGACCGCGTGATGGATAAGTTCCGCAAACGCGGCTTCGAATTCCTCGTCGCCACCGACGTCGCCGCACGCGGGCTCGACGTGGACGACCTCGAAGTCGTCTTCAACTTCGACCTGCCCAACGACGCCGAGGACTACACGCACCGCATCGGCCGCACCGGCCGCGCCGGCAAATCCGGCAAGGCCTTCACCTTCGTCTCCGGTCGCGAGCTCTACAAACTCCAGAGCATGGTCCATTTCGCGAAGCTCAAGATTCGCCGCGAAAACATCCCCTCGCTCGACCAGGTCGAAGAGGCCCGCGAAAACGTCTTCTTTGAGAAACTCCGCGCCACCCTCGACTCGGGCGAGTTCCGCAAACAGGACCGCATGATCGACCGCCTGCTGGAGCAGGGCTACGCGAGCACCGACATCGCCTCCGCGTTGATCCACATCCTCCA
>MWDT01000689.1 GCA_002070825.1 Verrucomicrobia bacterium ADurb.Bin122 | reverse complement strand
CTGCGCAAACAGGTCGCGCAACAGGTCCAGCAGGCCGACGAAGGTGGCAGGATTGGAACGCGGGCTGCGGCCGATGGGCTCCTGATCCACGAGCACGAGCTTGTTGAAAAACTCCAGCCCCTCGATCGCGCGGTGTTTGCCCGGCAGCGTACGCGCGCCGTTGAGCCGGCGGGCGGCGGCCGCCGCCAGGATGTCGTTGACGAGCGTACTCTTTCCCGAGCCGGAGACACCCGTCACGCACGTGAGCAGCCCGACGGGAAACTTCGCGTCGACGCCGCGCAGGTTGTGCTGGCGCGCCTCGCGCACGGTCAGCCACGCGTCGCCGGCGGGCTTGGTGGCAAAATCCTTCGTGATGCGCAACCGACGCGAGAGGTACGCGCCGGTTGCCGACTGAGCCACGGGCAACTTGAGACACGCGGCGGGCGGCCCCTGGAAAAGCAATTTACCGCCCTCGGCGCCGGCGTCGGGCCCGAGCTCCACGAGCTCGTCGGCAGCGAGCATGGTGTCCTCGTCGTGCTCGACCACGAGCACGGTGTTGCCGCGGTTGCGCAGCGCCCGGAGCTGCGCGAGCAGGCGCTCGTTGTCGGCCGGATGCAGGCCGATGCTCGGCTCGTCGAGCACGTAGATCACGCCCATCAGGCCCATGCCGAGCTGCGTGGCCAGGCGCACGCGCTGTGCCTCGCCGCCAGAGAGCGTGGCGTAGTCGCGGTCGAGCGAGAGGTAGCCGAGCCCGGTCTGGAGCAGAAAATGCAGCCGCTGTTCGATGCCCGTCACGATGTCGCGCAGCGCCTCGTTGCCCGCGTGCGACTCGACGAGTTTCACGGCAAACGCGTGCGCGGCGGCGACGTCGAGCGCCATGAACTCGGGAAACGACGCGCCCTGCACGCGGACCGCGCCGCTGCGCGCACTCAGCCGGGCGCCGTGGCACTCGGGGCACTCGCCGCTCACCATGAAGGTCGTGAGCCGTGCGCGGAAGCCCTCGCTGTCGGTCTCGCGGAAACTCTCCATCAGGTCGGCGATCACGCCGGCAAACGGCATCGTGCGCGGCTCGCGCATGCGTTTCAGTTTAAACGCAAACTGGCGCTCGCCGGCGCCGTGCAGGATGGCGTGCCGCGTGGCCTCCGGCAGATCGCGCCACGGCGTGTCCGGATCGTAGGGCAACTGCTCGGCGAGCTGCTTGAGCAGGGCGTTGTGTTTGATGATGAGATTTTTTCCGCCGATACGCCACGGTTTGAGCGCGCCCTCGCGCACGCTCTTGTCCGGGTCGGGCACGAGCAGCTCGGGCACGAAGCGCAGTTGCCGCCCGAGCCCGCCGCACGCCGGGCACGCGCCC
>MWDT01000688.1 GCA_002070825.1 Verrucomicrobia bacterium ADurb.Bin122 | reverse complement strand
GCGGGCCCCTTCGGGATCGTCGACATCGTCTTCGGAACGGCGGCCACGGCGATCGCTGCCTGCCTTACCTACCGGTACCGCGGTTCGCGGATGGCTTACGTCTTCCCCATACTCGTCAACGGCCTTGTGGTCGGCGGATACCTTCCTTTCGTGGCGAACATGCAGATCCACGCGTGGACTATCCCTGCGGCGATGCTGTCGGTTGCCGCGGGCGAGGCGGTTGCCGTGCTCGCAGTGGGCGTCCCGCTTCTCCGCGCCCTGCGCAAGATAGGCATGATAGAATAGACGAAGAACAGACACAAGAGGAGATTGACTGTGCGCAGGGTTGCCATTGCCACCCTTGGGTGCAAAGTGAACCAGTATGACTCTGACGCGCTCGCGCTGGAGTTCGACAAGGCCGGCTTCGAGGTGGTACCATTTAGCGACATGGCGGACGTGTACGTGGTGAACACGTGCACTGTCACGCAGATCGGGGACAAGAAATCGCGGCAGCTGATCCGTAGAGCCCACGCCAGGAACCCGCAGGCTGTGATCGTGGCTACGGGCTGCTATGTGCAGGCTTCGCCTCGTGAGGCGGCGGCTATCCCCGGGGTGTCGGTGGTGTCGGGCACCTCGGATCGCGCCGGCATCGTCAGGGCTGTGATGGACCTGACTCGGGCCCAAGGCGCTCCGGCCATGCTCGTCTCCGACATAGGCGAGTGCCGTGTGTATGAAGAGCTTCCCTCTGAAGGCACGGCCGAGCGCACTCGCGCCTACGTCAAGATTGAGGACGGGTGCGAGAACTTTTGCTCGTACTGTAAAGTCCCTTACGTGCGTGGTCCGGTGAGAAGCCGCAGCCTAGAGCGCATACGCGAGGAAGTACGGCGCCTGTCTGCCCGGGGGTTCCGGGAGATAGTCCTCACAGGCATCGACCTAGGAGCCTACGGGCGCGACTTCGGCGGAACGCCGAGTCTGGCCGATGTGCTGGAAATGGCGGCTCGAGCCGAAGGAGTTGCGCGCGTGCGCCTGAGCTCCGTCGATCCCACGGACGTAACCGACAGGCTTCTAGATGTCATGGGGGCCGAACCCGCAGTCTGTCCGCATCTGCATGTGCCGCTGCAGTCCGGCGACGATGAGGTGCTCCGGCGCATGAACCGTCGCTACGCCAGCGCCGAGTTCGAAGCGGTTGTGGCCCGCGCCCGCGCCCGCGTCCCCGACCTTGCGGTGACGAGCGATGTGATAGTCGGCTTCCCGGGCGAGGATGAAGCGGCCTTCGAGGCTACGATGGCGCTCTGTCGGCGCGTGGGCTTTTCGCGTCTCCACGTCTTTCAGTATTCAAGGCGTCGCGGCACCGT
>MWDT01000687.1 GCA_002070825.1 Verrucomicrobia bacterium ADurb.Bin122 | reverse complement strand
CGTCAGCCGGCGGCGGCGGTGGGCAATATGTCGAAGGCTTTGTACAGCAACGTTTTTGCGTTTGGCCTGGCCGAGCTGGCGGCGCTGTCGTCGCTCGGATCCGACGAAGTGCGTGCCAGGATCTACAGCGCCGGCGCCGGGCTGGGCACGCGGTCGCTGCCGGAGGCTCGCAGGAGACTGGAGTCCAAGTGCGACTCACTCTACAGGCCGAGAGGTCGCACACCTTTGATAAACGCGGCGCTCGCTGAAGCCGACGACCTGGACAGGCGCATTGCAGACCTGGCCCGTGACCCGTTGGAGCATGCGCGTCTGATCCACGCCATCGAGCAGTGCCAGGCAGCGCGCGATGACGTGCAGGCGTCTTTGCACGATGCGAGGGCGGCCGAGCAGTGGTATGCTAGCCTAGATTCGACCAGGTTGGTGTGGGAGCGGTTGTGCCAGGCGACGGCGGCTCAGGGCAGGCTGGGCCCGGAGGATCCGAGCTGCAGCGAGCTGCTCACGAAGGCGGGCGCGATTCGCGAGCTTGAGCTCAAGCTGGATGCCTACTTGAGTGTGGTCGCGTCGATTCCCGCGCTTCAGGCAGAGGCGGACGCGACGCGCGCCGATCATCGGAGGCTGTTGGGAGAGTTGGGAACCGGCTGGGACGAAAGCGCGGTAGCTGCGTTCGACACGTCGCCCGGTGTGGACGAGACCGTGCGCCAGATGCGCAAGAACCGGGATGCGCTGGCGGGCGCTGTGGAACGTGCGCAGGAGGTGCTTTCAGCCCGCGAACAGGCGGCGGAGGCCGTCATGCGCCAGCGTGACCGCTTCAAGGAGGAGCTGGGCCGGAGCCCTAGGCCAGATTACCTTGATCGTGAGGCCATTGAGTCAAGGGTAGAGCGCATAGGCAGGTGCCAGGCGCTTATCCTGTCAGGGGCTGCGGCCGCCGCCAAGGCTGATGCTGCCGGGGAGCGATCCCGCGACCTTTCCCGCGAGGCTGCTGAGCGCGGCGAGGCTGCGGCGCAGGCGCGAAGCTTTGCGCAAGTCTGGCTGGCGCCCGCCCTGGTCGGCGTGGGTTCGATGCTGGCGTCTCTACACCGGCCCGCCTGGGCTGCACTGCTGCTAATGGCGGTGGGGGCCGTTGCGGCGACTGTACTCGCTCGAAATGCCGTGCGTCGAGCGCGGACTGCCGATTTGGCAGCCAGGGCATCTCAGGAGCGTGCGCGGCAGGCACGCGAGCACGAGCAACAGCTGGCTGCGGTGCACCGAAGGACCAGCGAAGAGTTGGAGGCCGCGAGAGCGGAGTTGGGGCAGACGAATAAGGAACACCGAGGCGAGACTGATTCGGGGAAGGCG
>MWDT01000686.1 GCA_002070825.1 Verrucomicrobia bacterium ADurb.Bin122 | reverse complement strand
AGGATGGCGGGTTGATCATTCATGGTTGGCGCAGGGGGCGAGAGGTTGGGCCAGGCGCTCGGCGAGCGGTTGCGCGTGGAGTCCGAGGATGAAGACGACGGGGAGGGGGAGCGGGCGCTCGGAGAGGGTTGCTTCGACGCGCGAGAGCGGCGCGTGGACGACCAGCTGGCCGGGGGCGCTGACCTGTGAGATGGCGGAGACGTGGATCTCGTCGGCCGGCACGGCGGACTGGAGGCGTGGGGCGATGTGCGCGAGGGCCTTGAGCCCCATGTAGAGCACAAGGGTGGTGCCGCCGCGCAGGAGGGAAGCCCACGCCTCGATGCGGTCGGTGCCGCCGCCGGCGGTCTGGCCGGTGCAGAAAAGCACGGAGGGCGAGGTGTAGCGCTCGGTGAGCGGGATCTGGGCGAGGTTGGCTGCGGCGATGCCGGCGGTGATGCCGGGGACGCATTCGAAAGGGATGTCCGCCTCGATGAGGCGCTGGAGTTCCTCGACGGCGCGGCCGAAGATGAACGGGTCGCCGGACTTGAGGCGCACGATGCGGCGCCCCTCGCGGTAGCCCTCGATCAGCCAGGCATGGATGCGTGCGAGCCGGGCCTCCTGCGTTTCCTCGCCGCCGCAGAGGCGGCCGACGTTGACGACCTGCGCGCGCGCGCCGGTGGCGGCGATGAGCTCGTCGGGCACGAGGATGTCGCGCAGGATGAGGTCGGCGGTGCGCAGGCGGTCGGCGGCGCGCAGGGTGAGCAGTTCAGGGTCGCCTGGGCCGGCTCCGACAAAGCAGATATGGCCCAGCTTCGAAGAGCGGGTGATCATCGCGGAGGCGGGGGGCGGTCAGCGTGACCGGGCCGTCGCCAGGGGGCGCACGGACGCGGTCGGACGGTGGCGCATCGGTGGACGCGCCGCAGTGGTTACGCTCGCGGGAGTGCGAGCCTGGAAGGGATCGGTCATAGGGAGGAGGTTTCAGGCAAGAGCAGAAACCAGCCAATGCAGGCATGCCCGCCCATGGGGGCGCGGTCAGACCTGAGAAACCGATGTAACCACTCTCACGCTTCAATTTTGCGTTGAAGATTTGTGCGTGACGGTGCGCGCAATCGCGCCGGACGCGTGAGCCTCGGCAGGCAGATATTCGGACTTCGCATTTGGTGCCTCGGGAAAATCTGAGATCTGAAATTTCAGAAGTGAGATGACCGGAGAGCGGCCTGGCCTCAGGCCTTCATCGGAGGTCGGCTCCGACTGGCGTTACGCGACCGCATGGGCGGGCGTTCGAGGTTTGGACTGATGCGTTACCGCAGCGCAACTGTGGCCGATTTGCACGGCCTTCCCTGTTGCTGCCGAGTTATGA
>MWDT01000685.1 GCA_002070825.1 Verrucomicrobia bacterium ADurb.Bin122 | reverse complement strand
GGTAGTCCTTTCAGTGACTGGCCCCATAAGAAGCCCTCCGATGCCCCCGGCTCGTACCGGCTTCTTCATACTTCCCTCAGAATCTCCTCTCTCCGAGTCTTGAGCTCCGCGTCGGAGATGAGTCCATTTGCACACAGATAATTGAGCTTCCGAAGACGGTCTTCGACCGACGTGGATGACTGGGCCGAATCTGCTATTCCCTTATCAACGTCGATTACTTCGTCAGCGACTCCCCGCTCAGTCGAAAGATTTAGGACGTCGCGGACGACTAAGATAGCGACGCCTCCCGTCCACACGACCCCAACCCATGCCGTGCCGTCCTTGATCCCCGCAGGAATCAGAATGAAGATGCCTAAGCAGATGAACACTACGCCGACGATTAGTCTAATCAGCGAAGACGACTTGGACGGACGGACTCGTAGTCGCATTGGACTCTTTCTAGCGAACATTGTTATTAGCCCTTACTGCGCCGCATGGCTTGAATCAGCATAACGCATTCGGGCATGGGGTTGTGGGGTTTTAAGGAAGCTTTTCTCAATTCGCATCGGGGCGATGCGGGGGGTGGCTGACGGGGCCGATCAAAGTCAGGGAATCCCCTAATGTCGAGCCTGCTGGCAGGCGACGACGTTGAAAAGCCAACCGCTGCGCGCCGGCTTACTTCGCCGGGGCGGCGAATGGGTTAGCGAAGACGAAGAGGCGGGCGCGGCGGTCGGTGGGGGCCGAGGCCAGGGCGTCGTCGTTGTTGTCGAAGACGAGGTAGAGGTGCTCGTCGTCGAGCGCGAGGCCTTCGCCGAGACCATACTTCGTGTCGGTGTACACGTAGCGGGGATCGTTTTCCGTCCGCACGTACGAGAAGGCCGCGCCTTCGCGCCAGCCTTTCTTCGACGACGGGTCGCGCACGAGTTCGCACACCAGCGAGAGGTTGCGCACGAGCGCAAAAACGCGTCCGCGCCACACGGCCAGATCGGCGAAGTCAGGTTTGCGTCCGCCCTCTTCGGCGTGGGGGCTGCGTTTCATTTTGACGGCCGACACGGCGGGCGGCTGCCGGCTGAGATCGACCTCCACGAGGCCGCGCGGGTCGCGCTCGGCGGCGAACAGGAAATCGCCCGGAGCGAGCTGCGCGAGACCTTCGAAGCAGGCGTTGTGCTTCACGAGGAGGCCGGCGGACTGCACGGCGGGGTCGTTGCGAAGATCGGGCGTGAGCCACTTGGCGTCGCCGGCGGCGGGCACGTGCAACAGCCGGCAATGCTCCTCGCTCACGACGAAGAAGCCGCCCGCGCCGTCGGTCACGAGGCCTTCGAGGTCGAGTTTGCGCGTCTCGGCGAGGCCCGTGATTTCGAGC
>MWDT01000684.1 GCA_002070825.1 Verrucomicrobia bacterium ADurb.Bin122 | reverse complement strand
CTCAAAACTCTGCTGGCGCGTGAAACTCTCGGAGACGCCCTGCCGGAGAAATTTCCGGAGCGGATCGTACAACGCCACGGCCTGATCGAGTGCCGCGTTTCCGCCCTTCTGATAGGCGCCGATCGTGATCAGATCCTCGTTCTTGCGATACAGAGCCAGATGCTCGCGCGCACGCCCCACCATCTCGACCTCGGCCGGCGTGCAGATATCGCGCACCAGACGGCTCACGCTCTCCAGGACATCGATCGCCGGATAGTGATTTTGATGCGCCAGCGCACGGGAAAGCACGATGTGCCCATCGAGGATGCCGCGCACGGCATCGGCCACCGGCTCATTCATGTCGTCGCCCTCGACCAGCACCGTGTAAAGGGCTGTGATCGCCCCGCGCTCACCGGCGCCAGAGCGCTCCAGCAGCCGGGGCAGCATCGCAAACACGCTCGGGGTGTAGCCACGCGTCGCAGGCGGCTCGCCCGTCGCCAATCCGATCTCGCGCTGCGCCATCGCAAAGCGGGTGACGGAGTCCATCAGCAAAAGCACATTCTTACCCTTGTCGCGGTAGGCCTCGGCCAGAGCCGTGGCCGTAAACGCAGCACGCAGGCGCAACGGCGCGGGCGTGTCGCTGGTGGCCACGACGACCACGGCGCGCGCCAGTCCTTCCGCACCGAGGTCCTTTTCAAGGAACTCGCGGACCTCACGGCCGCGCTCGCCGACGAGCGCCACGATGACGACATCGGCCTCCGCATCGCGAGCGATCATGCCCAACAACGTGGACTTGCCGACACCCGAGCCTGCGAAAAGCCCGAGACGTTGGCCCCGCCCGACTGGGATGAAGGTATCGATCGCGCGCACTCCGGTGGCAAATCCATCATGGATGCGCTGGCGGCGCAGCGGGTGCGGCGTCTTGGCCGCGGTCGAATCGGTCCGCTCCACCGGGAGAGGACCGGCCTGATCGAGCGGCCTGCCCAGCGCATCGAGCACCCGGCCGAGCAGCTTTTCGTCCGGCACCGGCAGCGGCATGCGATCGGAGGCCACCACCTCGCAGCCCGGATGCAGCCCGGTCGTGTCGCCGAGCGGCATCAACAACACACTCTCGCCGCGGAAGCCCACGACCTCGGCCATCACCGAAAAGGTCTCGCGCTCCGACGCGATGCGGCAGAGTTCGCCTAGACCGACATTCGGGCCCTCCGACTCGATGATGAGTCCCGTGACGCCGGTGACGCGGCCGAGCCGGCGCATGGACGGCGCGGTACGCACTTGGGATCGCAGGGCATCGATGAGTGGATTGACGGAGGCCATGGTCATGGAGTTCAGGCAGCGCCGTTAAATTCGTGTTCGATGGCCGCCA
>MWDT01000683.1 GCA_002070825.1 Verrucomicrobia bacterium ADurb.Bin122 | reverse complement strand
AAATCGATTTGCAGCTCGCCGGGGAGCGGCACGGGCACCTCGCGCTCACCCTCGATCGTGCGGGCGTGAAAGGTGCGCGTCTTGTTGTCGAAGCTCAGCCAGACATCCACGCGGCGGTTGAGCGCGTAGCGGCGCGCCTCCAAAATCGCGCGGCGCAACACCTCCTCGGCCGTCGCCGGCTTCTCGCGCAGCAGCGCCACGGAGCCCGCCACGGCGACGCCGGCGAGCAGGCCGATCAGCGCCACGGTCACCAACACCTCCAGCAGCGTGAAACCGCGCCGGAGCCGCGCGCTACGGACAGCCTGCGCCACCGGAGTGCCGCCGGCGCGCGGAGCGTCCGCGAAATGCTGGGGCGCGGCAGGCACGCGTTATTTGGCGGCAGCAGCCTCGGCCCAGTTGCCGATGTCGTCGGCGGTGCCGTCCTGTTTGTCGCGGCCCTTGGACCACAGATCGAAGCCGCTCTTGTTGTGCGTGCCGGGATAGCGGTACTGGTAAGGCTCGTTCCAGGGATCGGGCGGGATCACGCCGTCGGTGACGTACGGGCCCTTCCAACGGTCGCCACGGCTCTGCGGCGCGGCGACGAGCGCCTGGAGCCCCTCTGCGGAGCTCGGATAGTCGCCCATGTCCATGCGGTACGCCATGAGCGGCGCCTTCATGCTCGAATTGACGAAGGTGTGCGCGACCTTCTCCTGCGCGTTGCCGAAGATCTTGTCGAAATTGCCGACGGCCAGGCCGACGAGCATGCCGACGATCGCGAGCACGACCAGAATTTCGAGCAGGGTGAAGCCGCGCGCGCGCGATGCACGGCGGGGAAAACGGGAAACGTAAGACATGGCGAAGGCGACGATTGCGGGATGTCCCGCGGTTGTCGAGACGCTGGCGGCGCGAAAAAGTTTCCTCGTTCGCGGCGTCCGGGCCTGCTTTTCTCGCTCCATGTCTCCGGCCATCCTCGAACGCGCCCGCCGTCTCCTCTGTGCCCTGCAAGACCATATCCGCGACACGCTCCGGCGCACGAGCCGAGGATCGCGCGACATGGCGCGCATCGCCGCCGTGACCGCCGCCGACACGATCTACGCCATCGACCGGATCAGCGAGGACGCGATCTGCGCGTGGTTCGACGCGCACTGGCCGAAAGCCTGGCCGGTGGAGCTCGTGATGGAGGGGCTGGAGGACGGCAGCGTGACGACGTTTCCACGCGGCACGCCGGTGGAGAAAACGGTTTTCAAGTGCATCCTCGACCCGATCGACGGCACGCGCGGGCTGATGTACGACAAACGCAGCGCGTGGATCCTCGCCGGGCTGGCCCCGCAACGCGGCGCGCGTACGCACCTCGGCGACATCGTGGTCGCCGC
>MWDT01000682.1 GCA_002070825.1 Verrucomicrobia bacterium ADurb.Bin122 | reverse complement strand
TGGGTGCGGTCGTTCCCCGAGAGCGAGCGACGTGAAGCCGCCGAGCAGCGAGCACTTTTGCAGAGCGAGCCGCGGTTCGCGCTGTGGGCGCTCGGCTGCGAGGGCGCTCCGGTGGGGGTGATGACCACGTGGGATTTGGGCGGGTTTACCTTCATGGAGCACCTGGCTCTCGATCCGGTTTGGCAAAGCCGGGGGCTGGGCCGGCAGGCCGTCGGCTGGGCCATGGGGCACTTGGCGCGTCCGCTTGTGCTCGAAGTGGAGCTGCCGGTGGATGCGACGAGCCGTCGGCGGATCGCGTTTTACGAGCGGCTCGGATTTCGGACGTTTCCGGAGACCTACGTGCAGCCGCCGTATCGAGTAGGCGGGGCATTTGTCCCGATGCGGTTGTTGCAGGGGACGCTCGACGGCGGCGCTGGTCTGGAGTTTGAGGCGGTGCGGGAGATTTTGCGCCGTGAGGTCTACCGCTGCGTGGATGCCTGAGCCGCAATCGCGCGCCTGACGCCGCCTATGATTCGTGGCGGGTGGGGAATTTTGCTCAGTGGCATGTTTGTCGTGGCGCGGCCCCGGTGGGCTTTTCAAGCTGTGGCATGTTTCCGCAAATCGTTACCCTTTTGGGGCGTCCGGCTGCCACGATGGCGGCTTTGCTGGGCGCGTTTTTCGTTCCGTTGGCATCCTCGCTGGCTGTGGAGTCTTCGCCTCGTGTGATCGAGGCCGATGTCTCGGCCTCGAAGGGCCAGATGAACCGCATGTACAACTTCTGTGTGGGCGCCGGGCGTGCCAACGAGGGCCTGCGTGCCGACTGGCAGCGTCAGCTCCGCCGGGTGCGCGCGGAGTGCGGTTTCCGCTACATCCGTTTCCATGGCCTGTTCTGCGACGACATGGGCGTGTACCAGGAGGACAAGCAGGGCCGCCCGATCTACAACTGGCAGTATGTGGATGAGCTGTTCGATTTCATTCAGAGCATCGGCATGAAGCCCTTCATCGAGCTGGGGTTCATGCCCTCGGCGATGGCGAGCGGCTCGCAGACGATCTTCTGGTGGCGCGGCAACGTCACCCCGCCGAAGGACTACGCAAAATGGGAGGCGTTTATCGCGGCCTTCACCCGCCACGTCACCGAGCGCTACGGCGCCGACGAGGTGCGCTCCTGGTATTTCGAGGTCTGGAACGAGCCCAACCTCGATGGCTTCTGGATGGGGAATCCCGAGAAGAAGTCCCACGACGAGTGGACGCTCGGCGCCCGCGCCGAGTACTATAAACTCTACGCCACTTCCGCGCGTGCCGTGAAATCGGTGGACGCCACCTACCGCGTGGGCGGTCCCGCCACGGCCGGCAGCGGCTGGATCGACGAGACGCTCGCC
>MWDT01000681.1 GCA_002070825.1 Verrucomicrobia bacterium ADurb.Bin122 | reverse complement strand
CCGACGAGCTCCCAGAAGATGAAAATCATCAGCAGATTGTCGGCGAGCACGATGCCGAGCATCGAAAACATGAAGATCGATAGTCCGCCGAAGTAGCGGCCGCGCGCCGGATCGTCGTGCATGTAGCCGAGGCTGAAAACGTGGATCAGGAAGCCCACGAAGCTGACCACGAAGAGCATCAGCGCGGAGAGATCGTCGAACTTGAAACCGATCGAGAGCGCGAAGTCGCCGAAGCGCAGCCATTCCCACGAGGCGGGAAACTCGCGGTGTCCGCCGAAGATCAGCAGGCCGGAGCACACGGCGATGGCGGCGGCGGCCGTCACGGAGACGGCGGAGGCGAGCCCGCCCTGGCGGCGCAGGAAGAGCGCGCAGAGCGCAGCCGAGGCGAGAGGCAGTACCAGAATGAGGGAGGCGAGGAGGTCGGGCGCCATGGCGGTTAGTTTTTCAGCGCGTTGAGTTCGTCCACCATCACCGTTTTGCGGTGGCGGAAGAGGGCGACGATGATGGCCAGGCCGACGGCGACTTCGGCGGCGGCGATGGCGAGGATGAAGAAGACAAAGACGTTGCCGCTGTACGTGCCGTTGAAGCGCGAGAAGGCGACGAGCGCGAGCGTCGAGGCCATGAGCATGAGCTCAAGGCTCATGAAGATCACGATGGCGTTGCGGCGCGCGAGCACGCCGAAGAAGCCGATGGCGAAGAGCAGCGCGCTCAGGAACAGGTATTGGTCGAGTCCGACGGTCATTTGGCGTCCTCCACGGGGGCGAAACGTTTGCTGATGACGATCACGCCGAGCATGGCGATCAGCAGCAGGAAGCCGACGATCTGCACCGGCAGCAGGTAGGTCGTGAAAAGTTGCTCGCCGTAGAACTTGAGCGAGGCGCCGAGGCCGGGGGCTTCGGCGAGCGGGGCGGGCGTCGCGAGCAGGTTGCGTCCGAAGGTCACCGCGAGGCCCGCACCGAGCACCGCAAACGCCACGCCGGCGGCGGCCAGCGAAACGCGCGTGGCCGGTCGCGTGTCGGAGCCGCGCACGTCGAGCAGCATCACGATGAACACGAAGAGGGCAACGATGGCGCCGGCGTACACGAGCACGAGGAGCGCGGCGAGCAGGTAGGCGTCGAGCAGCACGAACAGGCCGGACATGCCGAGCAGGCTGCCGAGCAGGCAGAAGGCGGCGGTGACGGTGTTGCGCAGGGCGACGGCGCCGATTGCGCAACCGGCGGTGATCGCCGAGAGAAGGTAGAAGGGAAGGGCGGGCATGGCGCGAAAGGGATCAGTGGCGGAGGTTGCCGCGCTCTTCGGCGGCCAGCTTCTTGTCCCACTTGGCGTGGGCGTCGGGCAGGGTGCCGCCGAGTTCGTAGAG
>MWDT01000680.1 GCA_002070825.1 Verrucomicrobia bacterium ADurb.Bin122 | reverse complement strand
GCGATGCCCGTGGCCGACACGCTCGGCAACATGGCCACGCTCGACCGCTGGCGCGAAGCCATCGGCCTGGTGTACGACGTCGAGAAGCGCGTTTACTAATCAGCACGGCCAGTTGCCAACATCCCTCCCAAAAAACACTTTCCCACCATGAAACGGTTACTCCAGCTCGCCCTCCTCTCCGTCTCGTTTGCGGTGTTCACCGCACCGATCGTCGCTGCCGATGCCCCGCCGGAGACCAAAGCCCCCGACAAATCCCCGGTCGCGCCCATCGCCACCACCGTCTCGACCGTCACCGGCATCGCCATATCGCCGCTCCTCGGCACCAGCGGCTACGGCGCCTACAAATATTTCACGGCCAAGACGCCCGAGGAAAAGCAGGCGCTCCCGTGGTTTGCCCAGCTCAGCTTCTGGCTGCCCGCCACGCTCCTCGTCGGAGCGTGCGCCGCCAAGGACGCTTTCGGTGCCGCCGTGCCCGCCGGCCTCAAAAAGCCGCTCGATGTCATGGAGACGATCGAGAACAAGGCCTCCGGCCTCGTCGCCGCCGGCGCTGTCGTGCCCTTCACGATGGACTCGCTCTCCAAGATGATCGCCCTGCAAGTGCCGCAGGAGCACTCCATCGCGACCGGCCTCGCGATGATCAACCTCGGCTCGATCGATTTTTCCTGGCTGCTCAACCTCCTCACCGTGCCGCTCGGCATCGCGATGTTTGCCCTCGTCTGGATGGCCTCGCACGCGATCAACGTCCTCATCCTCCTCAGCCCGTGGGGCGCCATCGACGCCGCGCTCAAGAGCGCACGCACCGCCCTGCTCGGCCTCGTCACCATCACCGCCACGCTCAACCCGTGGGTCGGCGCCGTGCTCTCGCTCGTGCTGATCGTCATCGCGTACTTCGTCGCCGGCTGGTCCTTCCGCCTCACCGTCTTCGGCTCCGTCTTCTGCTGGGATTTCCTCACCCTGCGCAAACACCGCTTCACGCCGAAGGACGGCGCCAACAAACTTTTCTCCGGCAAACAACTCACCGAGCGCGGCGTGCCCATCCGCACCTACGGCCAACTCGCCCGTCAGGCCGACACCGGCACCTGGACCTTCACCTACAAGCCGTGGCTCGTGTTGCCCGCCCGCTCCATCGAAGTGCCGTCCGCCGACACGAGCATCGGCCGCGGCCTGTTCTTCTCCACCGTGCGCGCCGGCGAAGACACGCTCTTCACGCTCCCCCCGCGCTACCGCACGCACGAAGAGCAACTCGTGACACTCTACGCCATCCCCGGCGGCGTCCAACCCGCCGGCCTCCGCAAAGCCTGGGGCGCCATCAAAGAGCTCTTCGGCTCCCGCGCCGCCAAGCCCCAGGCCGCCGCCGCGTA
>MWDT01000679.1 GCA_002070825.1 Verrucomicrobia bacterium ADurb.Bin122 | reverse complement strand
AAGCATCAGGATCTCCAAGACCCGCCAAGGCCGCCCCGCGCCCGTGAAGGATTGATTCCGGATCGGACGCGGGGCTTCTTATTTTCGGATCCGCGTCTCCACATCCCACCTCCCACGCCTCTCGCACCTCCCGGCGCACGGCATCATATCCGGGCCACAACTCCAAAGCCGCCGCAACAAACGTGGCGCCATCCGCGTGCTTCTATCCTCACCGCATCAACCACACACTCAACCCACCACAGAAAGGATCATGACCATGGCACAGACACAGATGCTCGACCTGCTGACAAGAGAAGGCGTGCTGCTCAGCGTGAGCGTGCGCTACTGGCGGGCGGCGAAGAAGCTCCAGGCCCAAGACCTCGGATTAGATCCCGACGACGTCACCGACCGTTTGATCTCATTGGGACACAAGCGGCTCATGCCCAAGGACGCGTTGGCGGGGTTCGCATTGATCGAGTCCCGCGCCCACGCCCTCGTGGACTCGGCCACGTTCCCGTTCATGAACGGCTTGGCCAGGTTCCTGCCCAACCGCAAGCTCGGAGAGGTCACAAGGCGTCTGGGCGAGCTCGAAACCGAGTTCCGCCAGGCCCGGACAGCGTTCGCGTCGAAATACGCGGGCCTGCGTGAGGAAGCCCTGAACGAGTGGCATGAGCAGGCCCGCAGGCTCAGCAGCGACCCCGACAAGGTCGTGGCGTCGGTCTCGGCGGCGTTTCCGGCCCCGGACCGGCTCGACCGGCATTTCGGCTTCATCACGAGCCTGTTCCAGATCCGGCTCCCGGAGGCGCTGGACGCCGAGCTTGTACAAGCTGGCGACAGGCAGGAGCTGATGCGGGCGCGTGAGCAGGCGGCCCAGGAAGCCCGCAGGAGGATCGGCGAGGGCGTAGAGAGCTTCGTCGGCGACTGCGTCACGAGCCTGCGCCAGCAGACGGCGACGTTGTGCGAAGAAATGCTGGAGGCTTTCAGGACCGGCAAGACCGGGGTGCACCAGCGGACCTTGAACCGTTTGACGGAGTTCATCGACAATTTCAGGTCATTGAATTTCGCCAACGACGCCGAGCTCGACCGCAGGCTCACGGAGGTCCGGCAGCGTTTCCTCAACACCACCGCCGAGACCTATCGCGACGACGTCCAGGCCCGCACGCGCATGACCGAGGGCATCCGAGGCCTGGCGAACGCGGCCCGTGAGCTGGCCCAAGCCGACACCAAAGCCGTGGTCGAAGGCTTCGGCAAAATGGGCACGCGCAGGTTCACGCTGGCGGCGTGACTGTGAATACGAATCTCTAGGCCCGGCAAGGCCGCCCCGCGTCTGCAAAGGAAGACCACTTCCCGAGCGGGCGCGGGGCTTCTTCACTTATGGAAAGGACA
>MWDT01000678.1 GCA_002070825.1 Verrucomicrobia bacterium ADurb.Bin122 | reverse complement strand
GGCGTTGGCTCACGCCGATCAGCCGGCCCAACTCGGCCTGCGACAGGCCTCGCGAGGTGCGCATCGCCCGAAGGACTGCCTGAAGTTGGGCCGGGGTTGAGACAGGGGCATTCATCACCCCGGGAGTTAGCACTTAAAAGTTCTGAATGCAAGTTAGCACTTTTAAGGGCTAACTACGTTTTAGCACCTTATGGTGCTGACGCCCCCAGTCTCCTGGCGTGCCGCGCAGCCGCGCGAACAAGGGTGTGCGCGAGCCCGCTCGTCCTAGAGGCCTCTCCGGGCCGCCGCTTGGCAAGCGGCGCTCCGCCTCCCGTCACTTTGACTCGGACCCCTGGTGCGGGGACGCCTGCGCGACCTGGGGGGGCGCGGTCTATTTGGGGCGCATCCATTCTCGCGCCCGCCTCGCTTGAGGCGCCGAGGCGCAGAGCCTCAAGCCCCTGGTCTTCTCCGCGCCTCTGCGTCTCTGCGCGAGATCGAGGTCCGTTTTCCCAAGCGCCATCGGCGTAAGCCACAAGGGCGCGCCACTCGGGAAATATTCGCCGGCGGGCGCTTCGCGTAGAGGAACGCGTGAGCGTTTCTCCGCCTGCGCCAGGCCGTCAGCTATAAAAACCTAAAGCCTGCCCCCGCCTCTGGCCTCGCGCTACCGCGTGCCCCCGATCTGCTCCGAGTTGGGAATCCCTCGATCGAACGTGGCCAGCTTGGCTCCGTTGGCCTCGGCGAGGGCCGATAGGTGCCCATCGGTCAGTTGATTTGGCTTTTTAACGTAGTCGGGCAGTCGATCCATGCCGAGCCCGTCCGCGATCAGCTCCATGCCGATGGATTCTTTCATCTTGGCCAGGACGTCGCGCGCGGTGGCCACATTGGGCAGAAGCTCGATCTGTACGCTTACGCGGACAAACCCGAGCTCCGTCACGGCACAACTGGCGAGTTCAGCTCCGGCCTTCTGTTTTCGCGCCAGCCATTGTTCGGCGGCGGCATGCGCCGCATGGGCCCCGTTGCCGAGCGCCACAAGCGCGTTCACATCCAGCAGGTATTTCATGGAAAATCGGCGAGGGCGGCGCGCACCTGTTCACTGGTGACCACGGGGGCGTCTTTGGCCGCCGCCGCATACACGAGCCCGGTCTTGGGGGATTTCACCAATTTGGGCGCGGCGGGGGCGGGCTTTTCCGGCGCAAGCACGATGTTGCCGTTTTGGACCGAACACCGGAACGACATGCCCGGACGCAAACCCAGCCGGCGGCGCGCTGAGGCCGGCAGCACGATCTGCCCCTTGGTCGAGAGAGTCGTTGTCATGTCTTACGGTCTTACACCTGCTGGAGCCGGTCAAGTATGCGCTCGGAGTGACGGCGGTAAACCGATCCACGAAT
>MWDT01000677.1 GCA_002070825.1 Verrucomicrobia bacterium ADurb.Bin122 | reverse complement strand
GGGCGCACGCGCCTCGTCGGTGGCGGATTGTCGGCGGCGGGCGCGCTGCTTTGCGCGATGGCTTTTCTGGCTTAACGCATTCCAATCATGGCTGAAAACGTTGCACAGGTTCCCGTGTTGCTGGTGCTCGCCGGTCCCGCCGGGTCGGGCAAGTCGACGCTTTGCGACCGGATGGTGGCCGAGGTCCCGGATTTCCACCGGGTGGTGACGGCGACGACGCGCGAGCCGCGGGCGGGCGAGATCAACGGTGTGCATTATCATTTTCTGACACCCGAGGATTTTGATGCGCGGGTGGCGGCGGGCGCGTTTCTGGAGTGGGCCTGGGTGCACAAGAAGAATCGCTATGGCACACTGGCAGCCGACGTGGTCGGGCCGCTGCGTGCCGGGCGGAGTCTGATCATCAACATCGATGTGCAGGGCGTGGAAAACTTCCGCCGCGCCGCCGAGGGCGATGCGCTTCTGCGCCGCCACATGACGACGGTGTTTGTGGATGTGCCGATCCCGGAGCTGCGCAAGCGGCTGGCCGGCCGCGGGACGGATGGCGAAGAAGAGATCGCGCGTCGCATGCAGACCGCCGAGCTGGAGCTGGCGCAGAAACACCGCTTTGATCGCGTGATCGTGAGCCGCTCGAAGGACGAGGATTTCGCGGGGCTGCTCGCGATCTGGCGCGAGGCGCAGCAACGCGTGCAGGCGCAGGCCTGATCGCAAAGTGACCGGCCGCGCAAAACTTGCGCGGCTTGGGAAACGTGGCAGCCTTTGCCGTGTCTCATCCTTTCATGAACCCAACACGTTTTACCCTGGTTGCCGTGGCGCTGGCCGCACTGTCGCTGGCTGGCTGCAGCACGGTCAACAGCCGCATCAAGGAGAAATCCGCGACGTTCCAGTCGCTCGACGCCGAGGCGCAGGAGAAGTTGCGCCAGAGCATCATCGAGATCGGTAACTCTTTCGACATGGTTTACATCGCGTTGGGGCAGCCCGACGAGAAGGTCGAGCGCACGACGGCGGCGGGCAAGGAGGAGGTCTGGGTTTACCGGACCTACACGCAGGAATGGGCCGGGCAGGGGCATGCGTACTATGGCCGGCGGATGCTGTATGAGCCGCGCTCGGGCCGTTACTACATGTACTGGGTCCCCGTGTATGCCGACTACTACAACGAACATGCCGAGGACCGCCTCCGTGTGACCTTCAAGGACGGCAAGGTGACGGTGATCGAGCAGGTGAAAAAGTAACCGGGGGCTCGCCGGGTTTTTTTTCGGACAGGCGCAAGGGCCCATGGCTCCTTGCGCTTTTTTTGTCGTTGCACGGAGCGCTCAGGGGGCGGCTGCGAGTTTGCGGTCGACGATCGGGCGCAGCTCGGAAAGCAGAGCGG
>MWDT01000676.1 GCA_002070825.1 Verrucomicrobia bacterium ADurb.Bin122 | reverse complement strand
CCCGCCTGCGCCGTCGCACGCGTCTGCTCTGCCGTGCAGCCGAGCGTCTCGGCGGCGAAACAGGCCTGCGGGTGCTTCGCGCGGATGTCGCGGATCAGCCGGCGCCAAAAGTCCGGGCTGAGCTTGTAGGCGGCGTCGCAGCGGAAACCCGTGAAGCCCAAGTCGAGGTAGTGGCGCACGACGCCGAGACAGTACTGGTAAAGCCCTTCGCGGTCGCGGCTGTGCGCGTGGTCAAACTCCACGAGGTCGCCCCAAACCACCGTGCGGCCCTCGTCGATGCACGACGGATGCACGATCTGCCCCGAGGAATCGTGGGCGAACCACTCGGGGTGCTTGCGCGTGAGCTCCGAATCGAACGCGCAGTGGTTGATCACGAGATCGGTCATCACGCGCAGGCCATGCGCCTTGGCCGACTTGAGCATCTGTTTCACCTGCTCGTCGGGCGATTTCTTCGAGTGCGCGTCGATCAGCAGCGGGTTTACCCCGTAGTAATCGAGGATCGAGTAAAGGCTCCCCGAATAGCCGGGCTTCTGGATCGGGTTGACGAAAACCCAGTCGAAGCCCATGTCGGCGGCGCGTTTAAAATGGTCGCCCCAGCGGCTCATCGGGCCGGCCAGCAGCGGAAAGAGATTGTAGAGAATCACAGTGGAAAACGGGGGAGGTGCGCGTTGAGGACGCAGAAACTAACTTCGGTTGCGAATCGAGTTTTTTGAGAAATTTCACATAGGAATGCCCTTGAAGGGCGTAGGGCTTTGGCCTGAAGTTGTTGCGCTACGGAGGCCATGGCACATCGCCATATCCAAACATCGACCCCGACAACGTATCTCAATCCTCATGAGCACTCTCCCTGAATACGTGGACAATCTCCCCAACATTTGCGGCTCGCAGTCTGTGATCGACGCCGCCCTGCGCGCCCACAAGGGCCGCCCGATTTACCTCAAAGACGGCCACATCGACTTCGGCCACATCCGCAGCGCCTTCGCCTGCGCCCTGCACATGCACCAGCCGCTCATCCCGGCCGGCGGCGGCGATCTCTCGACCGCAGAGGTCATCAGCAACCTCCAGCACATGATGAACAACCCGGGCGTGGGCGATAACCACAACGCCTCCGTCTTCCACTGGTGTTACAAGCGCATGGGCGAGTTCATCCCGCAGCTCATCGACGAGGGTCGCCAGCCGCGCATCATGCTGGAGTACTCCGGCACGCTCTTCCACGGCCTGCGCCGCATGGGCCTCAACGACGTCTTCGACAACCTCAAACGCATCACCTGCGACCCGCGCTACTGGCACGCCGTCGAGTGGCTCGGCTGCCCCTGGGGCCACGCCGTCGCCCCCTCCACGCCGGCCCAGGACTACCGGCTCCACGTACG
>MWDT01000675.1 GCA_002070825.1 Verrucomicrobia bacterium ADurb.Bin122 | reverse complement strand
GCATCGTCGCCGAGGCGCAGCCAGTCGGATTCGCTCACACGCACATAGGTCCCCGACTTCGCAAAACAGCAGACACCGCAGTGCAGGCAGTTTTCCGGAATATCCATTTCTCCGGGCATAAAAAAATCCGGCGTCGCCCGACAAGCCAGCGGCGGCACGTCATGCGTTTCTTCCTCGGAGAATGTGAGTTGAAGAAAAATAACAGCCGCCCGCATTTATCGTCCGTGACCACACCACTGCGGACTATGAGGTCCGCCCACGCCGCCTCGGTAAGAAATCAGTGATTTCTTGCGTAACCCGCTCGCGCACTTTTACAAACCCGCCGCCCCAAAAATCCAGCCACGGCCTGCTTTCACCCCCTTTTCCACCCAATGAACGTTTCTATCTGCCTCCGCATCTCCCGCCTATTGGCATGCCTATGCCTCTGCAATCTAGCGCTCTACGCAAAAGCGAAGTGGGACCCCATCCCGGCGGAAGACCTCGCGCAGACTGCGTGCAAAGCCTATCCGGAAGCCAAGGCCGAGATCCTGTTCCACCGCATCACGATCGACACGAATAGTAATAAAAACTGCGCCGCGCACTATAGGCGCGTCAAAATCTACAACCGCGAGGGCGCCGAGCTGGCCGGCGTGCTCACCATCGAGCACCCCAAGCAACAACGCGTCTGGGGCCAATACGCCCGCGTGACCAAGCCCAACGGCCAGACCGCCGACTACGACGACGACGCATTCCACGAAAGCGTCGCCGCCAAGATCGAGGGCAAGAAATACATGAAGCAGACCCTCGCCGTCCCCGACCTCGCCCCGGGCGACATCCTGGAGCTCGCGTGGGAACAAGAAATGTCGAGCGAGGCGTTTTCCGCCTACTGGTGGTACTGCCAGACCGATCTGCCCACCCGCGAGTTCATCTTCGACGTCGAACAGAGCGTCAGCGACTACGACATCCTCGCCTTCAACGTCGAGCACGCCGAGCTCAAGCGCATCTCCAGCTCCCACGGCCGTCTGGAAATCCGCGACATCCCCCCCTTCACCCAAGAAGTCTGCACCCCGCCCGAGCGCGACACCCGCGGCTGGTTCACGCTCCTCTACACGAGTACCTACGCCAACTGGTACAGCAATGCCGACCTCTGGAAGGAGATCAGCGGCTGGCGCGGTGAAAACTTCCGCCTCTCCACACGCCCCAGTGGCCCCATGAAGGAGAAAGCCACCGAGCTGATCCAAGGCGCCACCGACGACGACGAAAAGCTCAAGCGCCTCTATCAGTACTGCCAGAAGAACATCGATAACATCGACTACTTCGACTCCGCCAAACTCCAGGCCGCAAAGAAGAAACTCGACGACAGCCAAGACGAACCGACCGCCGCCAAAACCTT
>MWDT01000674.1 GCA_002070825.1 Verrucomicrobia bacterium ADurb.Bin122 | reverse complement strand
GGGGTGCTGCCGTTTTGGCGGAAGATCTGCCCGATGGGATCTTTGCCCGGCCAGTATTTCTCGGCGAAGGTGCGGTTGATTACGACGCTGAGTTGGTTGGTGGTGTCGTCTCCCGGTTGCAGGGTGCGCCCGCGCAGCAGCCGGATGTTGGCGGCTTCGAAATAGCCGGGAGTGATGGTGGAGACTTCGATGAGCGGGCGCTTCTGGGTGGGGTCGAAGACCTCGTCGTTGGCGAGGATGGTCGTGTTGTTGCCGCCTTCGAGTGGGAGCTTGGAGGTCGTGCCGACTGCGACGACGCCTGGCAGTGCGCGGGTGGCGTCGACGAGGTTTTCGCAGAAGCGCGCGCGGGCGCCCGCGTCGGCGTAGCGTTCGCCGTGGAGAGCCATCTCGGCGGCGGTGACCTGATCGGAGGCGAGGGCCTGATTGGCCGCGCGGAGATTGCTGTAGCTGGAGGAGAGGAGCACGGCACCGTTGACGAGCAGGAAGGCGATGACGATTTGGGCCACCACGAGGGTGCGGAGGAGCCGGTGGCGCGTCCGCGAACCGGTGGCGGTGCGGTTGTCGGA
Organism: Verrucomicrobia bacterium ADurb.Bin122; assembly: GCA_002070825.1. Lineage (GTDB taxonomy): Bacteria > Verrucomicrobiota > Verrucomicrobiia > Opitutales > Opitutaceae > MWDT01. Next base: position 810 of record MWDT01000674.1, on the reverse strand, counting down.
GCGGATCAGGTCGGCGAGATTGGCGCGGGTGCTGGAGAATGCGACAGGCAGGCCGGCGAGCAGGGTGGTGAGCACGCCGAGTGCGGCGATGAAGGCAAACTCGCCTGAGCCGAGTGCGATGGCGGCCTTGCGCGCCTCCGAGGCGGGCACGGTGGCGGCCACCAGATCGATGCCGATGCTCGCCACGAACAGGGCGAGCAAGGTGGCGCCGGCGGCGAGCAGGAAGCTTTCGCAGAGCACGAGGCGCACGATGTCGGCGCGCCGCGCGCCGATGGCGGTGCGCAGGCCGAGCTCGGCCTGGCGGAGGGCGCCGCGTGCCAGCAGCATGCTGGCGACGTTGACGCAGGCGATCAGTTGCACGAGCAGGACGGCGGCAAAGAGCATCCAAGTGTACGTGCGCATGGGGCCGGCCATCTGGTCGTGGAGCGTATCGACGAGGAAGGGTTTGCCGGTGTTGGTGGCCGGATAGGCGGCGGCGAGGCGTTGGCCGATGGATTTAACCTCGGCATCGGCGGCGCCGGGCGTGATGCCCTCCTTGAGACGTGCGAGGGCGCACAGCCCGTGGCTGCCCCGGTCCGAGTGGCGGTTGGCCAGCTGGAGCGGCGTCCATATCTGGATGTCGATGCCCCGCCGCCAGGGTGCGGCAAACTCGAAGGAGGCCGGCATGATGCCGACGACTGTCACGGAGCGCCCGTCGATGCGGATGGTGCGGCCGACCAGATCGGGGGCGCCGGAAAAGGTGTTGTGCCACAGCGTGTGCGAGATGACGGCGACGGGGGCGGCGCCGGGCAGCTCGTCGGCCGCCTCGAT
>MWDT01000673.1 GCA_002070825.1 Verrucomicrobia bacterium ADurb.Bin122 | reverse complement strand
TGTCACCTGCGTCAGGCCGAGCAGTGCGAGTTGCAAATCGGTGGCTCAGATCAATGGGGCAACATCACCGCAGGCTCCGACCTGATCCGCAAGAAACTCGGTCTGCCCGCCTTTGGCCTCACCTTCCCGCTCATCACCAAGTCCGACGGCACGAAGTTCGGCAAAACCGAGGGCGGCGCCGTCTGGCTCGACCCGCAGAAGACCAGCCCGTACCGGTTCTACCAGTTCTTCATCAACACCGAGGACAGCATGGTGGTGACCTACCTCAAAAAGTTCACCTTCCTCAGCCGCCCCGAAATCGAGGCGCTCGAGCAAGAGCACACGGCCAATCCCGGCGCCCGCGCCGCGCACAAGGCCCTCGCCCGCGCAGTCACGACGCTCGTCCACGGCAAACAAGCCTGCGACGACGCCATCCGCGCCAGCGAGATCATGTTTGGCGGCGGCCTCGACGGCATCTCCGAGAGCGTGTTCAAGGACGTCGTCGGCGAAGTCCCGACCAAGGACGTCGAGGCCGGCAAACTCGCCGCCCCCGGTACTCCGCTCACCGAACTCCTCGTGCTGGCCGGCCTCGCTCCCTCCAAGGGACAGGCCCGAAAAGACCTCGAAGCCGGCGGCATCTCGCTCAACAACCAGCGCGTCACCGAAGTCGCACGCTGCGTGAGCACCACCGATTTGCTTTTCGGCAAGTACGTCCTTTTGCGCAAAGGCAAGCGGACGTACGCCGTGCTCCGCCTCGCGGCCTGAGAGTCGGATCACGATAGGGCTGGCTGACACGCCTCGGCGTGCAGCCGCCCGTGCCATCTCTTCGTGCGCGTTGTCCCTGTTGGCAGGCGCGCACGATTGTCCCTCAGACCCAAGGGCGAATAAGGAAAAGCTGTCCGCCACGGCCCGGACTGGTTTGAGTCTCACCTCCCATGAAACTCACCGCGTTTGCCGCACTCCTACTCTCTCTGGTCACCATGAGCTTTGCCGAATCGCCAGCGCCCATCCACGTCGCCCTGATCTTTGACGACGGACCGGTGGCCGAATCCGCCACGCGACTCGCAGACCTCCTCGCCCGCGAGCAGGTCCATGTCACTTTCGGGGCTGTCGGCCAAAAGGTGCAGGCCGATCCGGCCACTGCCAAACGCCTCCTCGCCGCCGGCCATGAGCTCGCCAACCACTCTTGGTCGCACCTGGCCCCGGACGAAAAGATCGACGATGCCACGCTCGCCCATGAAATTGGCGGTGCGCAAAAGGCCATCACCGAGGTGACAGGCGTGGCCCCGAAGTGGTACTGGCCGCCGTTCCTCGCCGTAAACGAACGCGTCAAGGCCCAGGTCGCCCATGCCGGCATCACCCTCTACACCCCGCGTAGCCTCGTTGTCTCCAAAGATTACGA
>MWDT01000672.1 GCA_002070825.1 Verrucomicrobia bacterium ADurb.Bin122 | reverse complement strand
TTCACCCCGGAGTACGGGTTGAAGCAGCCGGCGGGCAGGGAGACGACGGCAACGAGCGCGGTTTCCACGAGCGATTTGCGCAGCGCGGTGTAGGCGGTCTGGCTCTGGAAGATGATACCCTCGGGCACGATGATGCCGGCGCGGCCGGTGGGCGTGAGGTGCTCGGCCATGTAGTCGACGAAGAGCACCTCGCTGCGCTTGGCCTGGATGGAGAAACGCTTGTGGGGCTTGATGCCGCCTTTCGGCGACATGAAGGGCGGGTTGGCGAGGATGACGTCGGCGGTCTCGCCCCAGCGCTCCTCGGAGGTGAGGGTGTCGTACTCGTAGATGTGGGGATCGGTGAAGCCGTGGAGGTAGAGGTTGACGAGGGAGAGCCGCACCATGTCGGGCGAGATGTCGTAGCCCTTGAAGTTTTTGGCGAGGCGGCCGCGCTCGTCGGGGGTGAGCTTGCTGTGGCCCCTGGCGTCGGTGTTGGCGCGGAGGATGTGTTTGTAGGCGGAGATGAGGAAGCCGGCGGTGCCGCAGGCGGGGTCGAGGATGGTCTCGCCCTTCTGCGGGGCGACGAGCTCGACGATGAAATCGATGATGTGGCGCGGGGTGCGGAATTGGCCGGCGTCGCCCTGGGAGCCGAGGACGGAGAGCAGGTATTCGAAGGCGTCGCCGAGGCGCTCGGAGTGGTCGTAGGCGAACTCGTCGATGATCTTGAGGAAGGCCTTGAGCGTCTCGGGGTCGCGGTACGGGAGGTAGGCGTTTTTGAAGATGTCGCGGAAGAGCGGCGGGAGGCCGGGGTTTTCCGTCATCTTGGTGATGCCCTCGCCGTAGAGGGCGAGGGTCTCGTGGCCGCCGAGGCCGGAGCGCATGAGCCTGGCCCAGCCGTAGCGGGCGAAGGCGCCGGTGAAAAACTTGCGCTTGCCGCCGAGCTCCTCGGACTCGGCATCCATGTCGTCCATGAATTTATAGATCAGGGCGATGGTGATCTGCTCGACCTGGGACTTGGGGTCGGGGACTTTGCCCACGAGGATGTCGCGGGCGGTGTCGATGCGGCGCTTGGTATCGGAGTCGAGCATGAGGGAGGGACAGGAATGAGCCGCCGGGGCGACGGGCTCAAGACTGGCGAGGCCAGCGCGCGGTGATTTGGTCGAGCCAAGGCTGCACGCCTGCTTGGCGAACCACCGGGAAACGATCAATGGCGAGAGTCATGTCCAGCAGCTCCGGGCTGATCCAACCGATGGTCTCAAGGATCGTGGAGTGCTGCGCGGCAAGATCGGCGAAATGGATGATGCGCTCGTGGTGGAAGACCCGGTTGCGCAGGTCTCGGATGCGGCGCCAACGGGCATCGAGTTTCTTCAGGTCGCGCTCGCCCCGGGGCGCGTGAGGGAAAGCCTGCTG
>MWDT01000671.1 GCA_002070825.1 Verrucomicrobia bacterium ADurb.Bin122 | reverse complement strand
GAGCCGCCGTTTCGTGTGTTTAACATCGGCCACAACCGTCCGGTGGAGATGCGGCTGTTTGTGCAGATGCTGGAAAAACTCCTCGGCAAGCCGGCGAAGGTGGATCTGCTGCCGCCGCTGGCCACGGAGATGGCGCAGACGTGTGCGGACCTCACGCGGATCCACGCGGCGGTCGGCTACGCGCCGAAGGTCTCGCTTGAGGCCGGCCTGGCCCGGTTCATCGAGTGGTTCCGCGGCTACTACCTTTCTGCATGAAAACGGTCCTGCTGTTGGTGTGCTCCAATATCTTTATGACGTTTGCCTGGTACGGGCACCTGAAGTTCCCGTGGTTGGAGGGCAAGTCGGTCTGGACGGTCATCCTCGTGTCGTGGGGTATCGCATTTTTCGAATACTGCCTGATGGTGCCGGCCAACCGTCTCGGATTCATGAGCGGGCAGTTCACGGGATACCAGCTCAAGATTATCCAGGAGGCGGTGACGCTCGGTGTCTTCATTGCCTTTGCCGGCGTGGTTTTGCAGGAGAAACTGCGCTGGAATTACGCCGTGAGTTTTCTGCTTATCCTTGCGGCGGTTTATTTCGCCGTGGCGTTTAAGCCTGCGGCAGAGGCGGTGCATTAAGCGTTGTAGATAATTGGATAACATATTCTGAGGCCGGGGCGAACGCAGGTCTTGCCTCTTCGGGCCTCCCGGCTTCACGTTGCCAGCACGCAGCCAACCGGCCTCGCCTTCCCTCTCAACTCTCCTCCACCCTCGTCGCCATGTCCAAAGCTCCTTCAAAATCTGTCGCGCCGGCCGCGACCACGCCTGACTCCTCCGCCCGGAAGACCCTCGAACTCGCCGTCTCCTCCATCACCAAACAGTTTGGCGAAGGATCGATCATGCGGTTGGGCGATGCCCACAAGATGAAGGTGGAAACGCTTTCAACCGGTTCGCTGGCCATCGATCTAGCACTGGGCGTTGGCGGTCTGCCGCGCGGCCGTATCATCGAAATCTTTGGCCCGGAATCGTCGGGTAAAACGACCTTCTGCTTGAGCGTCATCGCCGAAGCGCAGCGCAAAGGCGGGCTCGCGGCCTTCATCGACGTCGAGCACGCGCTCGATCCGAAGTACGCCCGTGTGGTCGGTGTGCAGCTTGATGACTTGTTGGTCTCCCAGCCGGATAGCGGCGAGGATGCGCTGAACATCACTGAGACGCTGATCCGCTCCAACGCGATTGACGTGATCGTGATCGACTCGGTTGCCGCGCTGATTTCGAAGCAGGAACTCGACGGGCAAATGGGCGATGCGACGGTCGGCTCTCAGGCGCGCCTCATGAGCCAGGCGATGCGTCGCCTCACTGCGGTGGTGAGTAAGTCGAAGTGCATTTGTATCTTTACCAATCAGATCCGTGA
>MWDT01000670.1 GCA_002070825.1 Verrucomicrobia bacterium ADurb.Bin122 | reverse complement strand
CGCCATTCCCATCCCGGATGGGCGGCGCGCAGAAACTCGGTCGCTCGTCGCACTCGAGCGGGCTGTTCCGGCCGCGTCTCGGAGCCGAAATCGGCGCACTGAGGATCGTGAAGGATGATCATCGCGGAAACGTGAAAAGTACCGACGCACCGTGGTGCATTCGCGCCGTCCCGCGCAAGCGCGGATTCACGTTGCCATTCCGTTCCCCGTCCGGCGCCTCGCGCCCACCGTCTGCCGACGCCTGTACCGCGCATGGAGTTCGCACGTGAGCCCGATCAACATCACGCTCGCCGCCGTAAACCCCGTCCGCACCCAGCGCCCGGCGGCGGAATCCGCCACATCGGGAAAACTCAACGCGATCTGCGCACACCAGATGCTCGCCATAAAAACCGCCAGCGAATGGCGCCCCAACATCGCCAGCGGGCGCACCGACAACCACCCCGGACGCCAGCTTCCACACACCGCCAGCAGATAAGCCAGCAGGCCGAAATTCAACAGGCGCAACAGCGCCAGCGGAGTTTTTTGAGTGAGCCGTTCGAGCGTCTCCAGATCCCAGTAGTCCGGGACCTCAGACCAGCGCACCGCCCACAAAAACAACACGCCCGCACCTGCGGCCAGCAACATCCAGCGTCGGGGCTCATGGATCGCCCTCCGCTCCCAGCGAGGCTCCGCCCCAAGCAATACCCCCGTGACGAACAACCACTGCCACGAGAGAAAATGAAACGCCCCCGTGTTGACCGGCCCCCACACGATGGGGTGCGCAGGCGAAATCCATTGATCGAGCGCCCACACCGCCCCGGAAATCAGCCAGATGGTCAGCCCGCGCCCGCGCGCATGCCATTTCAGAACCAACGGCACCAACCAGGGAAACCCGACATACATCGGCAGGATGTCGAGCAGCCCCGGCTGGTACAACAGGGCCAGCCCGCTCCCAAGCCCCGTCCACCCCTGCCCTTCATGAAACAAATACGGCAGCGCCCACGGCCGCCCCAGGTCCATCGCCATCCAGCCGCGCACCCACAGCCAGACGCCCAACAGACACACCGCGTGGCACGCGTAGGCTCGCACAGACCGACGCCCGGCGCGCCGGCGCAGCTCGCCCGGATCGGCCACCACATGGTCCAGGCGCCCACTGAGCACGCCCGAAAGAAAAACAAATCCCTCCGCCGCACTCACAAAACCCAGCGGCTGGTCGAGCACCCGGCTCAAATCGGAGCCCACATGATTGATCGCCATGATCAGCAGCAACGCCCCACGCACCGTGTCGAACCGCAGATCGCGCGGCGCCGGCATCGCTGGCGGCACTGGAGCGGCCGCGGCAGACATTGTGGTGGATGAGCCCAAAAGGCCTCATCAGAATCGCCCCATCCAAGAAATCGAGCCCCGAGCA
>MWDT01000669.1 GCA_002070825.1 Verrucomicrobia bacterium ADurb.Bin122 | reverse complement strand
CCGACACGAAACGCTGGTCGATCGAGCGCGCGCTCAAGCGTGAGAGCTCGTCCTCGCGCGCTTATCTGGTGCCGCAGCGCATCCGGCTGAAGTTCGCCTACCGTGGCCTGCAGCGCGAGACGGTGCTGCTCGTTCCCACCGTCACGGAGGGGTTGCCCAACTACTGACCATGCGCCCCCTCGCCACCACTTTTCACTCCAGACTCCGTGTGCCTGCGGACGCCCGCCGCGCGTCGGTGCTCGTCGTGGTGCTGGTGACGCTCGTACTGGCCACCATCGCACTGACGCTGTTCATCGAGCGCGCGACCGACGATTTGCTCGTGGAGACGCGCGAGGCCGATGCGCGCCGGCTGCGGCTGGAGGCCTACTCGGCGTTGGAGACGACGCTCGCTGTGCTTCAGGATTTCAAGCTGGTGAACGGCGGCCTGCACAGCCCGGCCGAGGGTTGGGGCGATCCGCTTGAGTGGGCGGGCTACACACCGCAGGGGCGCCGCCGCGTGACCGTTTCATTCGAGGACGAAAGCGGCAAACTTTCCCTGCCGAAGACGACTCACGACACGTTCGTGACGCTCTTCGAGGCGTGGGGGCTCGTGAAGAGCGACGCCGAGCGGCTCTCCGACGCGCTCCAGCAATGGGCCAATCCGGACTATGTGCCGACCTCGGGCCTGGACCCCGACTACGAGCGGGAAAAGCTGCCGTACCTGGCACCCGGCCGCACGATGCGCTCGTTTTCCGAGCTGCGCGCCATTGCGGTAGCCCGCGAACTGCTCTTCGACGAGGCGGGTCGGCCTAACAAACTCTACCAGCGCTTCGCGACGACGGTCTCGTTGCTCAGTTTCTCCTCGTCCAATCTCAATGCGGCGCCGGGGGGCACGTTGACGGCCTACGGAATGGACGAGGCGAAGCAGGCTCTCGTGTCCGACTACCTGCTGGGCCGCGGCAGCTATCGCTCGCGCGGAGCCGGCTTTTTCCGCAACGACGGCGAGGTTTCGCAGGTGCTCGGTATCTCGGCGCCCACCGGCCTCGGACTCGAAATCCAGGCGCTGCGCATCCGCGTGACGGTGAGCGAGGGCGGCGGCGAGTTTCAGCTCAGCGTGGTGATCTCGCCCAACGGCGGGGCCACGGCGGTCACCGACAAGGCCAAGACGCGTCGTGAGGATGGTACGACGCCGACCGTGAGCAGTGGCGTGGAAGTGGCGAAACCCACGGTGGCCTCGGCGCTCAATTATCCCTTTACGTTATTGGAAATACGGGAGAATGAAGAACCCCTTCGTTTGCCCGAAACTGAAGAAAAAGACCCCTCATGAGCGTTTCGCTTCTCGAATATTTCCGCTCAGGCCCGCCGGCTCCTCCGGTGGTGCTGCTGCCCGATGCGCACTTTTTCGTGCGCGC
>MWDT01000668.1 GCA_002070825.1 Verrucomicrobia bacterium ADurb.Bin122 | reverse complement strand
AGCTTTTTCTTTGTCATCGGCTTATGCTGACACTGCAGCCGCCTCTTCGTTCACTTTGTTTTCCGGATAGGCTCTTAGCGGCGCTCCGACTCCGATCAGCGCCCACTTCGATTGAGGCGCAGAGCCTCAAGCCCCCGGTCTAGTCCGCTCCGTTTCATTGCCAGAATTTCCACCAAGACTTCTTCTTCACGGTGTAGGTCTTCTTCTCCGTGTCGAAGATTATACTTCTCACGTAACGGCGCGAATCTTCGCGGTGCGCCTTGCTACGGCTAAAATCTTCTTCGGTCCAGTAACAGAGAGTGCGGTCGCTCTTCACGAATATCACCTTGAAGTCTGGAACCGACCAATAGAGCCCATGAACCGGCGATCCGCCTTTTGGACCTACGATAGCCAAGTTTGGTGTGATGTCTTTCGCTCCAATTTTCTTGAGGATCGGCTCAGTGATGGCACTGGCTGCACCTGCATCCAATCGCACTATTTCTGAAAAGACTGTTGCTGGCAGGAAGATTAGAAAAAGGAAAAACACACGCATTGGATTTTGCCGAACAGTGATTATCCCCCTACCGCGTTTCACGGCCTGAGCATGGATGGTAAACGCTGGCATGTAGTTGGCGTTTCTCGCAGAGAGTTTTCTGGTTTCGCGCCTCGAATTGAGGCGGAGGCATCGGCGGCGGGGTGTTTCAAATCTCAGAATCCGCTAAAGTCGAGCCTGTTGCCGCAAAGATTGCCGTCGCCAGCCGCCGGCCCTCCTCGGGCACGCGACCTGGACCGGGCTCGCCACGTACCGTATAATCGCCCTTTGCATCCATGAACACCGCCCACGACGGCACCGAGAAACACGATCCTTACGCGCCTCTTCGCGTACCGGCCTACCGCACCTATCTGGCGGGCTGGATCTTCGCGCTGCTCGGCACGCAGATTCAAAGCGTGGCCATCGGCTGGGAGCTCTTCGAACGCACCCACGATGCCCTCGCCCTCGGCTGGGTCGGCCTCGCCCAGGCGCTCCCCGTCATCCTTCTCGCCATCCCCGGCGGGCAACTCTCCGACCGCTTCGACCGCCGAAAAATCATCATGTGGACGATGTTCGTCGCCGCCGGTTGTTCGCTCGGGCTGACCGCGCTTTCCTGGTTCCAAGGTCCGGTCTGGGCCTACTACTGCGTGCTGACGGTCGGCGCCACGGCGACGGCCATCGGCTGGCCCGCGCGCTCCGCCCTGCTCCCGCAACTGGTCCCGCCCGCCCTACTCCCCGCCGCCATCACCTGGAACAGCTCCACCTACCAGCTCGCCTGCATCGTCGGCCCCGGCCTCGGCGGCCTGATCGTCGCCATCAGCCCCACGGTGGGCTTCGCGGTCGATGCGTGCTGCATGCTCAGCTTCGGCGTGGCGCTCGCC
>MWDT01000667.1 GCA_002070825.1 Verrucomicrobia bacterium ADurb.Bin122 | reverse complement strand
CCACTTGCCGTCGGGGCTCCACGAGCCGAGCTCGTCGGCGCGCAGGGTGAATGAGACCTCGCGGCTCTCGCCGGGCGCGAGCGTGACCCTCTGGAAACCTTTCAACTCGCGCACCGGGCGGGCGCCTTGCAGGCAGGCGACGTCGTGCAGGTAGAGTTGCGCGGTCTCGGTGCCGGCGGCCTTGCCCGTGTTGGTTAGCGTGGTCGAGATCGTGATCGCGCCGCCCATGGCGAGCGTGTCGCGCGAGAAGCGCGTGGGGCCGTAGGTAAACGTCGTGTACGTGAGCCCGAAGCCGAAGGGCAGCAGCGCCTCGCGCGTGCCGTCCTTGTAGTCGGAGAAGGGCCGGCTCGTGTGCAGGTGGTTGTAGTGGACCGGCACCTGGCCGACCGAGCGCGGGAAACTCGTGGTGAGCCGGGCCGTGGGCGCGACTTTGCCGGTGAGCACGTCGGCCACGCCGTGGCCCGCCTCGATGCCCGGATGCCACGCCATCAGCACGGCAGCGGATTTCTCCAACACCGCCGGGATCGCCAGCGGACGCCCCGCGAAGAGCACGGTGACGACCGGCTTGCCCGTCGCCACGATGCGGTCGAAGAGCTGTTGTTGCGCGCCGGGCAGACCGAGGTCGAGGCGGTGGTTGTTTTCACCGGCCCACAGCGCCGGCTCGCCGAGCGCGAGGATCACGACATCGGCTTTCTTGGCCTGCTTGACGGCTTCGTCGAGCTCCTTGGCCGACGCCGGCTCGATGATCGGGCAGCCGCGTGCGACGCGGAATTTCCCCTTTTTCACGGCGGCCTTCAGGCCGGCGTGCAGCGAGACGACGTCCTTGGCGTTGCCGAGGGCGTGCCAGCAGCCGAGCAACTCGGCCTGCTCCTCGGCAAACGGTCCGATGATCGCGATAGAGCGCGTGTCGAGCGGGAGCACCGCGCCCTCGTTTTTCAACAGCACGCAACTGGCGGCCACGGCTTCGCGCGCCAGCGCACGGTGCGCGGCGACATCGACCTCGACCGGCGCGGTGTACGGACGGTCGAAAAGGCCTTTCTTGAATTTCACGCGGAGGATGCGGCGCACGGCCTCGTCGATCACGGCGGAGTCGATCTTCTTCTGATCGATCATCGCGGGCAGCTCGCGGTAGCACTCGCTGACCATCTCCATGTCCACGCCGGCCGTGAGCGAGAGGACGCCGGCCTCGGCCTTGTCGGCCGCGTAGCCGTGGTGGACGAGTTCGCCCACCGATTCCCAGTCGCCGACGACGAAGCCGCCGAAGCCCCACTCGCGGCGGAGCACCTGGTCGAGCGTGAAGCGGCTGCCGGAGGCGGGCACGCCGTTGAGGCTGTTAAACGCGGCCATGAGCGTGCCGGCGCCGGCCTCCACGCCCGCGCGGAACGGCGGCAGGTAGA
>MWDT01000666.1 GCA_002070825.1 Verrucomicrobia bacterium ADurb.Bin122 | reverse complement strand
CGTGGCGTCGGGCAGCATCTCGCCGGTGCGCAGGAAATGGTCGGTGCGTTTAAAAATCCATGGATCGTAAAATGCTCCGCGGCCGATGGCGACGCCGGTGCAACCGGTCTCGGCGATCATGGTCTTGGCGGCCTCGGGTGTGGTCACGTCGCCGTTGCCGAATACCGGAATGGCCTTCACCGCCTGCACGACGGAGCGGATGCCGGCGAGATTGACCTGGCCGCCGAATCCCTGGGCGCGCGTGCGGCCGTGTACGCAAAGTGCGGCGACGCCCTCGGCCTCCAGCACACGGGCGAGCTCAGGCGCGGTAAGGTTGTCGGCATCCCAGCCCAGGCGCATCTTCGCCGTCACGGGGATTTTCACCGCGGCGATCATGCCGCGCACGAGTGCGGCGGTCTTGCCGAGCTCGGTCATCATCGCGGAGCCGCCGCCGATCTGCACGACCTTGCGCACCGGGCACCCCATGTTGATGTCGACGGCCTCGGCGCCAAGCTCCTGGCAGATGACGGCGGCGTCGCGCATCTCCTCGGCTACCGAGCCGAAAAGCTGGATGGCCATTGGGCGGTCGTCGGGGTGGCGCGCGGCGAGCTTGAGCGCGGTCGGGTTGCGCTCGATGAGCGAGCGGGCGTTGATGAGATCGGTGACGCCCCAGCCGAGCCCGCCGAGTTCGCGCACGGTGAGGCGCATGGGCAGGTTGGTGTAGCCGGCCAGCGGCGCGAGGCTGAGGTTGGACGAGAGCGTGTAGGGACCGAGGCGCATGGCGATCAGCGCGGGAGTGCGGCGACGGCGTGTTTCATGCGGCGCAACGCCTCGGTGAGCGTGCTGCGCGCGCAGCCGAAATTGAGCCGCACGTACTGGCCGCGCGGCGCGCCGAAGTAGGCGCACTCGGAGAGGCCGACGCCGTGCGCCTCGAAGTGGGCGATGGGGTCGTCGAGGCCGAGTTGTGAGACGTTGATCCAGGCGAGGTAGGTGGCCTCGATGGGCGCCTCGATGGCGAGCTGCGGAAAATCGCTGGCGAGCGTGGACGAGAGCAGGTCGCGGTTGCCGCGCAGGTAGGCGAGCAGCGCCTGCCGCCAGGGTTCGCCGTGGCGAAACGCGGCCTCGCACATCGCGTAGCCGAGACAGTTGACCTCCGCGACGATGCCCGCCGTGGCGCGGACGAAGCGCGCGCGCAACTGCGGGTCAGGGATGATCGCGAGCGAGGTGCCGAGGCCGGGGACGTTGTAGGTCTTGCTCGGGGCCATGAGCGTGACGGTGCGGTGCGCGATGTCGTGGCCAAGCGTGCCCGTGGGGATGTGCGGCAGCGTGTCGTCGAGGATCAGGTCGCAGTGGATTTCATCGCTGCACAGCACGAGCTGGTGGCGCAGGCAAAACTCGGCGATGCGCGCGAGCTCGTCGCGC
>MWDT01000665.1 GCA_002070825.1 Verrucomicrobia bacterium ADurb.Bin122 | reverse complement strand
GCATTTTACGATCCATGGATTTTTAAACGCACCGACCATTTCCTGCGCACCGGCGAGATGCTGCCCGACGCCACGTTTGCCGAGCGCGTGCAGGTGATGCGGCGGCATTTTGAGCGCTACGTGGAGTTCTACGGCGAGGAGCGCGGCGCGAAGTTTTTCCGCAAAGTGGCGCCATGGTACTCGCGGCGTTTCGGCCCGGCAAAGCTCTTCAAGCAGCGCATCATCACCATCGCCTCGCGCGCCGATTTCGACGCGGTGCTCGCAGAATACCAGACGTGGCGGGCGCAGTTCTGCGACGAGCGCGGGGAACTGTTGCCACGTTTCCAGCCGGCGCCGCTGCTCAACGCCTTCGATCCCGCCAACGCCGACGGACTCGCCGCCATCCCCGTGCCCAAGGGCCCGGTGGACCGCTGGTGATCGGCAAAAAAAGGATTATCGGCGTGCGCCTGCCGCGAGGCCGCGCACAGTGCAGGCATGCACACGCTCTCCCACTTTTGGGAACTGATCCTCGCCACGGTCATCGCACTGTTGCCGATCATCAATCCGCTCGCGGCCACTCCCGTACTACTCGCCATCACGGAAGGTGATTCGGAGGAGCGGCGCCGTGCGCAGGTTACCCGCGGCTGTTTCTACATGGTGGGCATCCTCGTGGCGTTTCTCTTCGGAGGCACCTTCATCATGAATTTCTTCGGCATCTCCGTCCCCGGGATGCGCATCGCGGGCGGCCTACTCGTCTCGGGCATCGCGCTCTCGATGTTCGCGGGACCGAAAAAGGACCACCCCGAGGAACAGCAACGCCGCGCCGAAGCGCGCGCCAAACCCGATATTTCGTTTTCGCCGCTCGCCATGCCGATGCTGAGCGGCCCCGGCTCGATCGCCGTGACCATCGGGCTGGCCTCGCTCGCCAAGGAATGGCGCGACTACGCCGCCATCGTCGTGGGCATCGTCATCGTGGCGGCCATCAGTCACGTGGTGCTCAGCCTATCGGGGCGCATCGTCGGACTCATCGGCGCCAATGGCATGCACGCACTCACCAAGATCATGGGCTTCCTCCTGCTGTGCATCGGCACACAGTTCATCGTCAACGGCGTGAGCGACGCCGCCACGGATCCGGAGCTGCTCCGCGCTCTGCGCGAGACGTGGAACCAGTAAAAAGCCCGCGCCGCATGAAGCGGAGCGGGCCGAAGAAAACCGACTGGCTCAATAGCGGCGCGAGACGCGCGCACCCGCTTCGTCCACGAAGGTGATCGTCTTGGTGGAGACGTCGATGCTCTCAAAGGAAACACCGAGCTCCTTGTTGACGAGTTCGCCGGCGCGCACCGTACGACCATTGATCAAGGCCCGCGCAGGCGTGCCCTGAAAGACGCCGCTGATCTTCGCCTCCGAGACGAAGGCCTTGAA
>MWDT01000664.1 GCA_002070825.1 Verrucomicrobia bacterium ADurb.Bin122 | reverse complement strand
TGGCCGCGTTGACCACGATCGGAGGATTGACCTCCTGGTAGCCCGCCTTGCCGGCCTCATCGAGGAAGAACTGGATGAGCGAGCGCACGAGCTTCGCGCCCTGCCCGACGTAGAACGGGAACCCCGCGCCGGTCACCTTCGTGCCGCGCGCAAAATCGAAAAGTTTGTCGAAGCCGGCGATCTCGTAGTGGGCCTTCGCGTGAGCCGACACCGCCTGCTCAATGGAGCCATGCGTGGCGAACACGACGTTCTGCTCGGGCGTCGCGCCCTCCGGCACGCTCGCGTGCGGGATGTTCGGCACCTTGAGCATGGCCATGCGCCACTTGCTTTCCGTGTCGGTGAGCTGGACTTCCTTTTCCTTCACCTGCGCGGAGACGGCCTTCATCTCCTGCACCTTGGCGATAAACTCGGGCGAGCCCTTCTTGAGTGCAGCCATTTCGTTGTTGGCCGCCTTCTGTTTGGCACGCAGTACCTCGACCTCCGCCAGCTGCGCACGCCATTGCGTATCGAGCGCCAGCACGGCATCGAGATCCACATCAAGGTGTTTTTTGGCGATCGCGGCACGGACGATATCGGGCGATTCGCGAAGGAGTTTCGGGTCGAGCATAGATCGGGTGGATATGGGGCAGGCCCGCGCCGGAATAAAGCGCGAAGTTTAACCACTTAAAACCGCCAGAGGGACGGCTCGACAGCGTTGGCGGTTTTTGCGTGGCTCAAACACGTGCTGGAACAACTCACCATCCTCGCTCCCGGCCTGCTCGGCGGCTCCGTCGCCCGCACCGCACGCGCACGCAGCCTGGCCAAACGCATCGTCATCTGGGCCCGCCGCCCCGAAGCCCGCCTCCAGCTCCGCGCGCAACCCTGGTGTGACGCCGCGCCCGACACCATCGAGGAAGCCGTCGCCACGGCGAGTCTGGTCGTGCTGGCCCCTCCGGTAGACCGCATCGTCACCATGGCCGAGGAAATCGCTCCCAGCCTGCCCGCAGGCGCCATCGTGACCGACGTCGGCAGCGTCAAAGGCGACATCGCCCGCCGCGCCCATCAAGCCCTCCGAAAAGGCACACACTTTGTCGGCTCACACCCGATGGCCGGCTCCGAAAAGACCGGCTGGGAAAACGCCACGGACACGCTCTTCAACCAGCGCACCTGCTTCGTCACTCCCCTGCTCGACACCGATGCGGCAGCGACCGCGCAGGTCGTCCGCTTCTGGCAGGACACCGGCATGAATGTCGCCACCGTCTCCCCCGACGAACACGACGAGATCGTCGCCCACATCAGCCACCTGCCGCAGGTCATCGCCTCGACTTTGTGCGCGTTTCTCGCCGGGAAAAATCCGGCGTGGCGCGATTTCGCCGGCGGCGGGCTGCGCGACACCACGCGCATCGCCGGTAGCGATGCCACG
>MWDT01000663.1 GCA_002070825.1 Verrucomicrobia bacterium ADurb.Bin122 | reverse complement strand
TTTACCGACGACGTGTGCCTGGTGACGGTCGAGTTTGCCCGAGTCGGATCACGCTAAGCACGGGCGGTTTTTAGAGAAACGTCGCTTGTTTGGCGGACGGTGCTTGGGCGGCCGTGTCGCGGTCGCCGAGGTGGCGTGGCGGGCGGGAAACGCGTTGCGCCACGGCCGACTCGCGGTCGGCGACGATGCGGTCGCAGATCGACTGGATATGCAGGCGCAGCCAGTGCGACGTGGTGCTGCCGGCGGTGTAATCGGCTGGGCCGTAGTGATCGATGCGGCCGACGGAGCGGAGGCGGTCGTTTTGGGCGAACTCGTCGGATCGCGCCGGGTTGTAAACGGCGTAGCCTTTGCCGCCACCTTTGCGCACGACGGAGAAACTCGGGATGTCGCTCGGGCCGTCCGCGATGTAGATCATGTTTTGGAACGGGATGCGCCGGTCCTCCGGCACCATGTTCGCATTCACGTCGAGGCCCGAGTTTTTGTTGGTGCCCTTGTTGATCTCGAAGAGGGCGCGTGTCTTGGTCGTGTTGTCGATGACGAGGCCGATCTGGGCGATCTCGGCGTCGGCGGAGATGTCGAGTTCCTTTTGGGAGAGGTAGCCGGGCTGGAGCGGGTTCTCCACGAAATGGCAGCCCCAGATGCCATCGACAAACGGCGCGATGGCGCTGCCGCGGATCATCTCGGCGAGGCCGGTGCTGACGATGTAGTGTTCGAGCTGGATCTCGTGTTTCACGTACTCGGGTTTCTCGGAGACCCACTGGCGGCTCGTGGTGAAGAAATCGGGCAGGCCCGGATAAAACTGGATCTCGGCGCCGCACTCGCGGAGCACGCGGTTGTTGAGTTTGGGCATGCGCCCGGCGAGGACGTAGGTGAGCAGGTGGTTGAGGTACGCGAGCTCGCCGGAGATCTGGTAGCCGCGGTGGCGGTACGCTTCGGCCAGACCGTTGGCCTCGGCCCAGAAGGTGTTTTCATGCACGCCGTAACGCCGGAAAAGCGGCGCCTGCATGTAGTCGGGGATTAAGGTCTTGTCGAAATCCCAGATGCAGGCGATGATGTTTTGCGTGAAGAGAGTCGTGGCCATGGCAGATCAACACCGCTAGGCGTTTACCACGCCAGCCGGCGATTTGCCGCGCACAGAAGCCGCAACGTGCGGCTCACGCAATGCCCAAATCCGCGCCTGCCCGTCCTCTGACTTCCCATTTTCCTGCATGGATCAACTTCCCGACATCGCCCCCTTCAAGCTCCGCTGCGACGAACTCGACGCGCAGATGGCCGACCCGTCGTTTTACGCCAACCCGCGGCGGGCTTCGGAGGTGACGCGCGAGCATCAGCGGTTGTTGCAACTGGTGGCCGACTACCGCACGCACGAGAAGCTGGGCCGCGAGATTTCCGAGGCGCAGGCG
>MWDT01000662.1 GCA_002070825.1 Verrucomicrobia bacterium ADurb.Bin122 | reverse complement strand
CCCGCCCTGGAGTCCGTCCTCATCACCGAGGCCGACATCAAACGTCGCATCAAGCGCCTCGGCGCGGACATCATGCAGGCCTACGGCCAGGAGGAGATCACCGTCATCACCATCATCAATGGCGCCATCCTCTTCACCGCCGACCTTCTGCGCCAGATCGACAACCCAGTCCGCCTCGACTGTATCCGCATCTCCAGTTATCGGAACGACACCAAGTCGATCGGCACCCCGCAGCTCATTCATAACCTCACCCTCGACATCACCAACCGTCACGTGCTGCTCATCGACGACATCCTCGATACCGGCAAAACCATCGCGATGGTCGTCGGCATGCTTCAGAAACTACACCCAGCGACCCTGCGCACCTGCGTCCTCCTCGATAAGCGCGGGCGCCGTGAAGTCCCCTTCTCCGCCGATTTCGTCGGCTTCGAAATCCCCGACAAATTTGCCGTCGGCTACGGACTCGATTTTGCCGAGCGCTACCGCAACCTCCCCTGCATCGGCGTGCTCAAGCCCCAGCTCCAAAATCCGCCCGAGTGGGTCTAAACGTTAAATCGTTCTTTTCATGACTCTTTGCACTTGGCCGACGCGCGGACTCCGGCAAAGTCGCAACCACGTATGAACATCTGTTGCATCGGAGCCGGTTTTGTCGGAGGCCCCACCATGGCCGTGATCGCGCACAAGGCGCCGGACATTCAGGTCACCGTCGTCGACATGAACGCCGCCCGCATCGCCGAGTGGCACTCCGACACCCTCCCCATCTACGAGCCCGGCCTCGACGAGATCGTCAAAACCGCCCGCGGCCGCAACCTGCACTTTTCCACCGATGTCCGTGGCGGCATCGAAAAGGCCGATATCATCTTCGTCGCCGTCAACACGCCGACCAAAACCTACGGCGTCGGTGCCGGCCGTGCCGCCGACCTTCGCTACATCGAGTCCGTCGCGCGCACCATCGCCGAGGTCGCCAACGGCCCCAAGATCGTCGTCGAGAAATCGACCATCCCCGTCAAAACTTCCGAGACGATCAAAGACATCTTTGCGGCCACCGGCCACGGCCAGAAACTCCAGGTGCTCTCCAACCCCGAGTTCCTCGCCGAAGGCACCGCCGTCCAGGATCTCCTCGCCCCCGACCGCGTGCTCATCGGAGGCGAGCGCACTCCCGAAGGCGAAGCCGCCATGGCCACGCTCGCCGGCGTTTACGCCCGCTGGGTCCCGCGCGAACGCATCATCACCGCCAACCTCTGGTCCGCCGAGCTCTCCAAACTCGTTGCCAACGCATTCCTCGCCCAACGCATTTCCTCGATCAACTCGATCTCCGCGCTCTGCGAAGCCACCGGCGCCGATGTCGATGAGGTAGCCTTCGCCATCGGCAAAGATTCCCGCATCGCCCCGAAATTCCTCAA
>MWDT01000661.1 GCA_002070825.1 Verrucomicrobia bacterium ADurb.Bin122 | reverse complement strand
GCGGCTGAGCCGGCCGAGCATGGCGACGTTGAGCGCCTTGGCCGAGGGCAGCTTGGCCACGTCGATATCCGCCGGCACGATCAAGGTGCCGCCAGCGCGCAGATCGCCGCGCACGACTTCGATTTGCGACTCCTCCATGACGATGAGGAAATCGCAGGCGCCGCCGGGGATCATCGGGCTGTGGACCTCGGTGCCGAAACGCACGTCGCTCTGCACGGAGCCGCCGCGCTGGCTCATGCCGTGGACCTCGGCCTTTTTGACTTCGCAACCGCTGCGGAATGCGACGTCGGCGAAGATGTCGGAGGCCTTGATGACGCCGGTGCCGCCGAGACCGGCGAAGCGCACGTTGAGAGTGGTGGGTTGGGTGGATTTCATGTCGGGATCTCCGTGGGATTAGCTTTGGCAACTGCAACCGCAGCCGCAGGACTCGTCCGTGGCAGGCGTGGCTTTGTCGGCGATCGCCTTTTGCTCTTTCTCCCACGCGGCGATGCGTGCGGCGGCGAGGATGCACGGGCTGCGCGCGATGATCACGGTGAGCTCGTCCTTGTTGAGGGCCTGCGCGAGCGTGTCCTTGAAGAGCTCGCGTTCGCGGACCGGGTTGACGGTGAAGACATTTTTGATGCCGGTGGCGCGGGCGAGCGCCTCGTAGCTGACCTTGCTGGTGCCGGTGCCGTCGAGGAGGCGGCCGGTGCCGGGGTGCTCCTGCTGGCCGGTCATGGCGGTGGTGCCGTTGTCGAGGATGACGAGCACGTGGCCGCTGTCGGGCGTGTTGTACGTCATTTCGAGCAGGCCGGTCAGTCCGCTGTGCAGGAAGGTGCTGTCGCCGATCACGGAGACGACGCGCTTGGCCTGGGCGCGTGGCAACACATGGCGCAGGCCGAGGCCCATGCCGATGGCCGCGCCCATGTCGATCATGAGGTCCATCGCGGAGAGCGGCGGGAGGGCGGCGAGCGTGTAGCAGCCGATGTCGCCCGAGACGATGCAGTCGAGCTCCTTCATCACTGTGAAGCTGGCGTTATGCGGGCAACCGGTGCACAGGCCGGGCGGCTTGCCTCGCGGCGGTACTGGCTCGGCGCTCGAATCGTGCGCGAGGATGCGGCGCACGCGGTCGGGGTTGAGCTCGCCGAAGCGGAAGAGCGCGTCGTCCTTGGCCTCGACGTTGATGCCGGCGGCGCGGCAGGCGTTGGCCAGCCACGGGTCGTTTTCCTCGATGACCACGCAGCGCTGCACGGAGGCGGCGAAATCCTTGATGGTTTGCATCGGCAGCGGATGCGTCATCGCGAGCTTGAGCACGCTGGCCTCCGGGGCGACTTCGCGCACGTGGTGGTAGCTGATGCCGGCGACGATCACGCCCAGCGTCTCGGCGCGGAGCTCGACGCGCTGCGGGCCGCTGGCGACGTTCCA
>MWDT01000660.1 GCA_002070825.1 Verrucomicrobia bacterium ADurb.Bin122 | reverse complement strand
CGCACGCCGCTGTTCGCGTGCAGTTGCAGCGAGGAGCGGACGAAGACGAACGACATCAGACCGTAGAGGTTGAAGTTGCCGCCGAGGCCGGAGGTGGAGTCGTCGAAGAAGCCGTTGGAGCTGGTCTGCTGGATGCGCTCGACCATGCGCTCGATGAGGCGCGAGGTCTCGTCCTTCTTGGAAAGGCCGAAGCTGTAGCGGGCGACGGCCTTGGCGACGTTGAATGCCTGCCAGTGGTTGTCGTAATCGCTGCGGTGGAGCAGCTGCTTGTCGATGCGCTGCTGGGTTTCCTCGACGAGGCGTTCCCAGACGGGGTTGCGCTCCTTGGAAGGGCCGAAGCAGAGGAGGCCGAGCGAGGCGTAGGCGAGGCCGTTTTCCGCGGCGGGCTCGGTAAACATCTGCGCGGTGACACAGCGGGCCGTCAGATCGATGAGGTCGTAGCCCTTGAGGGTGGTCTCGCCGGTGGCACGATAATAATCGCCGAGGGCATAGGCGATGTGGCCAGGTTCGTCGGGGCGAGGTTGCTCGCCGGGAGCGGGAAGGACGGTGCCGTCGGGTTGGATGGCGTCGAGGTTGTGGCCCAGAATAGAGCGGGCCATGTCGAGACACTGCTCGGAGAAACTATGCATGCGATAAGAGACGAACGGTTGAACTCGTGCCTTAAAGGCGAGTCGCCCGTTGCACGAAGAGAAAAGTTGTTTAGGAAGTTCCCGAGTGGGGCAAGAGGGAATTTACAGCGATCTCACACAGGCACGAAAAAGGCGGAGTCGGGAAGACTCCGCCCTGGGAAAAACGCGCGCGTGAGAGTTTAGTGTTTCACGGACATCTTCGCACCCTGGGTCTGGCCGATGCTCTTGAGGAGCTGGCCGAACCAAGGCAGGTCGATGTTGAACGGCTTGCCGCCCTTGATGCGCGGGAATTCGATCGGGCGGAGGATATTGTTCTTATCCTCGTCGTGGCCGATCACGCCGCCCTCGCGGCGCAGCGCGCACTCGACGGCGAGATCCGTGCAGCTCTTGATGAGGCGCAGGTCGTCGATGTTGGCGGCGGCGGCGCGGGCGAAGTAGCCGCTCTTCTGGACGAGGGTCTTTTCCGCACCGAGCATCTTGGCGAATTGCTCGCCGAACCATTTGCCGGGGTTGATGGCATCGAGCTTGATGTGGCCGAACGCATCGCGCGGCACTTCCTGGCCCTTAGCCTGCATCTCGGCGACGATGGCTTCGACGCCGGCACCTTCGCTGATGAAGATGTTGACGTTGCCAACGGTGTCCATGACGGCCTTCAGGCGGGTGGCTTCGGCGGCGAGGTCGATGGCCATTTCAGGGATGAAGATGGCGTGGACGTCGAGGCGCTCGCGGCTCAGGCCGAGGCCGGGGACGTATTCCTGGCGGTCGAGGATCTTGCG
>MWDT01000659.1 GCA_002070825.1 Verrucomicrobia bacterium ADurb.Bin122 | reverse complement strand
CGGCTGACCGTTCTCTCGGCCGACGAAGCCGGGCGGGGGATCGCAGAGCGCTGCGGGACGCGGTTCATCCACTGCAACCTGACGCCCGCCAACTACCGCACGATCTTGAAGGGCTACGTCGGGGACGGCGATCTTCTGCTGAATCTGTCCATCGATATTTCCAGCAGCGATCTGATTCGGTTCTGCGCGGAGCGGGGCGCCCTGTACGTGGACACGTCGATAGAGCCGTGGCCGGGAGTGTTCGACAACCCCATGCTGGCGCTTCGCCAGCGCACGAGCTACGCCCTCCGCGCCAAGGTGACCGACCTGGCCGTCGAGCTGGGGGCCGACTCGCCGACGGCCGTGGTTGATCACGGCGCCAATCCGGGGCTCGTCTCCCATTTTGTCAAGCGCGCCCTCCTCGACCTGGACCGGATCATCCGCAACGGCAACGCAAAGCCCGCCACGCGCGAGGAGTGGGCGAATCTTGCGCGCGATCTCAGGATCACCACGATTCAGATATCCGAGCGGGACACGCAGGCCAGCCCGCGTCCGAAACGCCAGGGGGAATTCGTCAACACCTGGTCCATCGACGGTTTCGTCGACGAGCTGATGCAGCCGGCCGAACTGTCCTTCGGCACCTTTGAAAAGCGGCGGCCCCGGGGGGCGCGCGAACACCGCCCCGGCTCCGCCACGCTGTACCTGGAGCGTCCCGGGGCATGCACCTTCGCGCGCAGCTGGGTGCCCTCGATCGGCGCTTTTCAGGGAATGCTCGTGACCCACGACGAGGTCTTTTCGATCGCCGACTACCTGTCCGTTCGCGGTCCCGGCGGGCTCCTCTATCGGCCGAGCGTGATGTTTGTGTACCATCCCTGCGACGATGCGATGCTGTCCGCGCTGGAACTGGAAGGGAGGGGATGGATGCTGCAACCCTCCTGCCGGCGTCTCGGAATGGATATCGTGGAGGGAATGGACGAACTCGGCGTCCTGCTGGCCGGTCACGAGCGAAACGCATACTGGTACGGCTCGCAGCTCACGATCCAGGAGGCGCGCCGGCACGTGGCGCACGCCAACGCGACGACCGTGCAGGTCACGGCAGGGGCCGTCGCCGCTGTCCTGTGGGCCATACGCAACCCGCGGCGCGGTGTCGTCGAGCCCGAGGAGATGGATTTCGAGGATTGCCTCGAAACGGCAGGACCCTACCTGGGTCGCATGGCGGGCGAGTTCACGGAGTGGACGCCGCTCAATGGCCGCGGAAAGTACTTTCCGGAAAAGCTCGATGTCCAAAGCCCCTGGCAACTCCAGAATATCCGCAGCAGGCAGTGGCATGGGGAGTGAAGAAAGAAAGGGAGCCAGGACCGCAGATCCTGACTCCCTGATTCAAGTGGACGTTCCACTTTGTTTCTGGTGCCGAAGCCGGGACTTGAA
>MWDT01000658.1 GCA_002070825.1 Verrucomicrobia bacterium ADurb.Bin122 | reverse complement strand
CGTCGCCATGCAAGAGAGCCACCGCATCCCCGATGCGTTGCGCGAGTTCGACGCGCTGCTGGCGCACGGGCCGCGTTCCCTCGAAGTCATGAGCCACCGGCTGATGACGCTGAACTATCTGCCTGAGTGGACGCGCGAGCGGCTGTTTGCCGAGCACGTGGCGTACGGCGCGGCGGCGGAGGCCGAGGCGCGCGCGTGGCCATCGCCCGTGTTTTCCGGGCAACGCGACCCCGAGCGGCGTCTGCGCGTGGTCTTCATCTCGGCGGATTTTCGCGAGCACTCCGTGGCGTATTTTTTCGAGCCGATCCTGCGGCACCTCGACCGCGCGGCGTTTGAGCCGTGGCTGTACAACGACCGCACGCCGCCCGATGCGATGACCGGACGTTTCCGCGAGCTGGCCGCCGGCTGGCGCGACATCGCGGGGCAGGTCCACGGCGTGGTCGCGGAGAAACTGCGCGCTGATGCGCCGGACATCATCGTCGATCTCGCGGGCCACACGGGGGCGACGCGCCTGCCGCTGCTCGCCGCGCGCATGGCGCCGGTGCAGGTGACGTACCTCGGCTATCCCAACACGACGGGTCTGCGCGCCATGGATTACCGCTTCGTCGATGCGATCACGGACCCGGAGGGCGATTCGGACGCGTGGCACACGGAGAAGCTCGTGCGCTTCGCACCGACGGCCTGGGTGTACGCGCCGCCGGCGGATGCGCCGGAGCCTGCGCCCGCGCCGAGCGTGGCGGCCGGGCGCGTGGTGTTTGGCTCGTTCAACAATTTCTCCAAGGTCACCGATGCGATGCTGCGCGAGTGGGCCGCGATCCTCGGCGAGGTGCCGGAGTCGCGCCTGCTGATCAAGTCGCCCGGCCTGGCCGATCCGGCGGTGGCGGCGCAGGTGCGCGGACGCCTGCGTGCGGCGGGCTGCGACGAGGCGCGCGTGGAGCTGCTCGATGTGGCGGCGCGCACGGCGGAGCACCTGGCGATGTACGCGCGCATCGACGTGGCGCTGGACCCGTTTCCCTACAATGGCACGACGACGACGTGCGAGGCGCTCTGGATGGGCGTCCCGGTCGTCACGCTGTGCGGCGACCGGCATGCGGCGCGCGTGGGCGCGAGTTTGCTTCAGACCGTGGGGCACCCGGAGTGGGTGGCCACGGATGTGGCGGGCTACCGGCGGATCGCCGTCGGTCTGGCGCGCGATGAAGCCGCGCGGGTGGCGTGGCGTGCCGGGGCACGGGATACGCTGCGGCGCTCGGTGCTCTTCGATCAGGCGGGGCAGGCGGCTCGGTTTGGCGCGGCGTTGCGCGAGTGCTGGCGTGCGTGGTGCCGGCAGGGCTGAACCGGCACGATTCGCAGTTGACCCGTGGAAACGGCGCGCCTCGCTCGTCCCATGGCCCACGTTGTCCTCGAAAACC
>MWDT01000657.1 GCA_002070825.1 Verrucomicrobia bacterium ADurb.Bin122 | reverse complement strand
GACCGCGCCCTCTTTCCCTACGCTTTCGGAGTCAGCTGGGCATGGACTCGGCGCAGGCTTTTGTCGCCTTTCCTTTTGATATTCAACGCTGGTTGTAAATTTGCAACCATGGTTGCAAATTTACAACCAAGCAGCCGGCCGAACCAGGATCGCCTGCTCTCCCATGCCGTAGCCGACTTGTTCTTCGCCGAGGTCGTCGAGCTGGGCCGGCGCCACGTCTGGATTTCCAACGAGCACTTCAGCGTGGACGGCACGTTGATCGAGGCGTGGGCGTCGTTGAAGAGCTTTCGGCCGAATGACGACCAGCAGGGGCCGGGCGGAGGCGGCCTCACATCCAGAGTCTTTGCGCATACTCAACCTTCAACAACCCGGAGCGCAGGCAGATCATGTATTCCCCGCTCCTCTGGAGTGATCTGCTTTATGGGGCATACAGACTTGGGTCGCAGACTCCAATACCGCGACGCTTCGACCTTTCCGACAAGGCCCTTGTAGTGCCGGTGCAAGACCTCGATGCCATGGCCCAGTTGCAGGGCGGTTAGGTTATCGCTTTCGAAAAATGCCAAGTGCATCGAAGCCGCGGTGTGGCGGAGACAGTTTCGCTTCCACCTGATCGGAGACAGCGCCGGCGTCTCGGCGGCGCCCTGTTCGTTGGCCGCCAGCACCAATGCGCGGAGACTCTCGTTGTAGGCATCTTCACTTCTACCAAAAACGCGCCCCTGGATCTGCCGGAACGGTTGGAGCCAAGCGGCGAGATTCGGCTGAATCGTGACAACCCGACGCGAGCGTGTCTTTGCCTTTGCCGCAGTGACCTCGATCAAGTCGTCGCGCACTTCCGACCAGTCCAGCGCGCAGACTTCCGAGCGGCGCAGGCCTGCGAATAGTTGAATCGCGAGTGCGGGGAGCAACGCAGCGTCGTCTTGCGCAGAGGCGAGGAGGCGCGCTGCCTCGTCTACCGAAAGGATCTCGGTCGGCGCTTCATCGAGTGCCGCCTTGTCGACCGCGTTGGCCGGATTCTCCGAGCACCACTTCTGCTTGAGACAGAAATCGAAGAACGTCCGCAACGTGATCAGGTAGTTGTTCCGGGTTTTCGCCGAGCCATTCAGCCCATTGAGCCAGGACTCGATCATCTGCGTCGTGATCACGTTTACCTTCGCATCAGAAAACTTCGCTTCAAGGCGGCGGAATTGGCTCCGCAGATTCACGAGGTACCGCGGTTTGAGATTCTTCGCCTGACGGTTCGCGAGGAACTCCTCTGCCGCCTCCTTGAAAACACGCGTGCCGCCGTGTGGCAGCGCGTGGCGGAGAAAGAACCCCACCGCCTCGGTGAGAGACAGGCGCCGGCCCGCTTTCGCGGCGGCGGCGTCCAGCATCTCTTGGCATTGCCGCGCTTCTGCACGAATCGAAGGCGTGAG
>MWDT01000656.1 GCA_002070825.1 Verrucomicrobia bacterium ADurb.Bin122 | reverse complement strand
CGCGTCGAGCTCGGCGGCGGGCACGAGGTCGGTCTTGTTGAGCAAAATCACGTCGGCAAACGCCACCTGCTTCTGCGCCTCGTCGCTGTCGCCGAGGTGCAGGAGGATGTGCTTGGCATCGACGAGCGTGACGACGGCATCGAGGCGGAAATTGGCGCGCATCTCGTCGTCGGTGAAAAACGTCTGCGCGACCGGCGCGGGATTGGCGAGGCCGGTGGTCTCGATGAGGATGGCGTCGAGGCGGTCCTTGCGCTTGAGCAGGCGGCCGAGGACGCGGATGAGGTCGCCGCGCACGCTGCAGCAGATGCAGCCGTTGTTCATCTCGAAGAGCTCCTCGTCGCTCTGGATGACGAGCTGGTTGTCCACGCCGACCTCGCCATATTCGTTTTCGATCACCGCGATGCGCTTGCCGTGCTCCTCGGTGAGGATGCGGTTGAGCAGCGTGGTTTTGCCGGAACCGAGGAAACCGGTGAGGACGGTGACGGGAATGGGATTGGACGACATACGGAGAGGGACGGGAGTGTTGCGGGCGCGTGGCGGTTGGCAACCACGCGGCTCACTTCAGCGCGGAAACGATGGTGCTCAGATTGTGGCGGTACATGTCGGCAAACGTGGTCGCGGGCGTGCCGGCGGCGCCGAGACCGTCGGCGTAGAGCATGCCGCCGAGCTTCGCGCCCGTCTCGCGGATCATCGCAGCGAGGAGCTTCGGGTTCTCGGTGTTGTCGGCAAACACCGCCGGGATTTTCTCGTGGCGGATGAAGTCGATCAGCTCGGCGAGCTCGCGGGCGTTGGGCTCAGCCTCGGGATTCACGCCCTGGAGCGGGTGTACGGTGAAACCGTAATCGCGCACGAGGTAGCCGAAGGCATCGTGGCTCGTCACGAGCTTGCGGCGGGCCGCCGGCAGGACGGCGACCTCCTGCTGCGCCCACGCCGCGAGCGCGTCGATTTTCCCGAGGTAAACCGCCGCGCGGGCCTCGAAACCAGCCTTCGCCTCGGGGCGGAGCGTCGCGAGCGCGTCGCGCACCTGGAGCGTGACGGCGCGGACGTTGGCCAGCCCGTGCCACCAGTGCGGGTCGAACTCCTCGTGATCTTCGTCCGCATCGTGATCGGCGTCACTCTCGTGATCGGGCTCATCGGCGGCCTCCTCGTACGCATGATGATGGTGGGCGTGGCGGCAGGAAGAGTGCACCGGATTGGGGATCGCATCGGCGGCGCGGACAAGGCGCGCCTTCGTGCCGGAGTTGGCCACGAGCTTGTCGAGATACGGCTCCAATCCAAAGCCGGAGGAGAAAACGATCTCAGCCTGGGCCAGCCGGCGGACATCCGACGGGGCTGGATTAAACGTATGCGGATCGACGCCCGGCCGGATCAGCCCGACGGCCGACACCTCCGGGCCTCCGACTTCGGCCACG
>MWDT01000655.1 GCA_002070825.1 Verrucomicrobia bacterium ADurb.Bin122 | reverse complement strand
ATCCGCCTCCAAGCCCCCCTCGACCCTCAGCGGCCCGGTGGTGGCGATGGTGCCGCCGGGGAGCTTTTTGAAGCCGAGATTCACACCGAACGCTGTTCTTCCACTCATTTTATCCCCCTCCGCCGTGGCGGGCTTGTGTCGTGCGAATTTTGATCAAGAGAAGGCTTCCCATAAACCCGTGTCCACGTCGATCAGCGTGATTGACTGGTAGCGTGAAAGCGCGATAGACGAAGCTGGCGCGGCAATGGATATGCTCTCTCCGGCTTGCGCGTTCACGGTGAGCACAGCTGCGGCTGTTGCGCTGTTTCTGATCATGACCGTGTCGCGAGACCCTGTCGCGGCGCGCAAGTACGCGGAAGCGTCCGCCGACCCCGTGAACCGATTGAACCCAGGCAACAGCGGATCGCCAGCAGCGCGGCTCGCCGAGAATGAAAGCAGGTCTGACCCGCTCAATTCATTAAGCCAGGGAAACCGCATCGGCGCCACGAAGAACGCGCCCACCGTCGCGCTGGATCGCCTGCAATACCCGATCCGGACGCGGACCTGCCCAGAAGGCGCCGACGTGCCGATGATACCAGCGGGCGCCGCCAGGAAGCCCTCCTGCCCATCCGTGAAGGCGGTCGTGTCCTCGTTCCGCACCTCGCCGAAGAACGTCACGAACCCGATTTCCTGATCCGCGATTTCCTCTGTCGTGACGCCAATCACGGCGGTTTTCGCGGGATCCGACGGATCGGCAAGCGCGATCTTGAGCTTGTCGCCCTGGCTTCCCGCGATGTAGACCGCTCGGAAGCTCGAAATTGTCGCGCCGGTGTCGTTGAAGCACGGCAAGACGATTTCCTGCCCGTGCTGGAGCTTCGTGTCCGCGCGGCCCGAGTCACGGAGCATCGTGGTCAGCGTGAGGTTTGCTTCGTCCCAGAAGGTCCGCCCCTTCACCTGGTCGGGCTCGGCCTCGTCGCGGAAGTCCACAAACGACGCCAGGAAGCGAGCCGACGGAGCCATGTCCAGATCATCTTCGATGAAGAGGGGCCAGCGGATCGTCGTTCCTTGTGGGCCGACAGTGATCTTGGAGGACATCTCTCCGGCGTTGTCTTCCGTCGCGATGCGGATGTTTGCGTTCTGTCCGGCCTGCTGGATATGGAGGTAGTTGAACCCCATCCCGACAGACTTCTCGATGGATCCCGGCTTGGAGTCGCTTTCTCCGTCCTTGAATTCGAGCTTCCCCGTCATGGAGTCACCGGCCCGCTTCACGAAGTCGAAGGCGCTCAGGGGGTAGAAGGTCCAGGCCGTGCCGGAGTACCCGAGGAAGCCTTGCGTGAGCGTTGGCAGCACCTTGTCGAGCAAGCCTACCACTGTGGGGTTTGGGTAGGTTCCGGACAGGTCGCCGCCAGCGTCGCCGATGAGCTGGGCGCCGGG
>MWDT01000654.1 GCA_002070825.1 Verrucomicrobia bacterium ADurb.Bin122 | reverse complement strand
GCGTGGCGAAACACACGCCGGCTGCGGGCGACGGTCGCACTACGCTGCGTCAGTTGCGCGAGCGGAGGTGAGGTGTTTTCGTCCCGGTGCATCTTCGGTTAACACAAAATGCCTCCGGAAAACTCACCCTCAGCCCGCCCTCGGTGGCTCAATTCGACGGTGCTCGGCATCGGACTTGCGTCGTTGTTCAGCGATTGGTCGCACGAGATCGCCACGGCGACGATGCCGGCATTTCTCGCCACGATGGGCGTCGCCGCGGCCTGGATCGGCTTGATCGAGGGGGTGTCCGACGGGCTTTCGAGTTTTGCCAAATTGGCGTCGGGTCACTGGACGGACCGGCTGGCCCGGCGGAAACCGATCATGGTTGCTGGTTATCTCGTGACGGCGCTGGGCACGGCTGGCTTCGGGCTCGCGACTGCCGCATGGCACGTGCTGCTCGCGCGCGCGACGGCGTGGCTCGGGCGCGGTGCGCGCACGCCAGTGCGCAAGGCCATGCTCGCGGCGGCGGTCACGCCCGAGACCTACGGGCGCGCGTTTGGCTTCGAGCGGATGATGGACACGCTCGGTGCGGTCATCGGACCGGCGACGGCGTTTCTGCTCTTGGGAGTGCTCGGGCTGGGCTATCCGGCGGTATTTCTCTGGACACTGATGCCGGGACTGGTGGCGGTGGGCTGTCTCGTCTTTCTGGTGAAGGAGCGCGCACGCACGACGGTCGCGCGCGTGTCGTTTCGCGATGGGCTGAGGCAGTTGCCGCCGCGCTACCGGCGTTTTCTGGTCGCGGTGGGGATTTTCGGTGCCGGCGATTTCGCGCATACACTGCTCATCCTGCTGGCGACGCAGAAGCTGACGCCGCAGCTCGGTCCGCTCGGCGCCGGCAGTGCCGCGGTTGGGCTCTACGTGGCGCATAATGTCTTTTACGCCGGGTTTGCTTTCTTGGCCGGCTGGCTGGCGGACCGTGTGAACAAGGTGCGGCTGCTCGCCGTCGGCTACGGGCTGGCCGCCGTGATGGCGTTGGGGATCATTGTGCTCCCGCTCGGGCTTTGGACGCTCGCGGCCGTCTTCGTTGCGGGTGGTATCTATGTCGCCATCGAGGAAACGTTGGAGGATTCGCTCTGTGCCGAGCTCGTGCCGACGGAGCAGCACGGGATGGCCTTTGGCGTGCTGGCGACCGTCAACGGCGTGGGAGATTTCCTCTCCAGTGTGATCGTGGGGGCACTTTGGAGTGCCTGTGGTGTGGCGACGGCGTTCGGTTATAGCGCGGTGCTCTTTGCGGTGGGTTCTTTTTTGGTTCTTCGCGTGTCGAAATAATTGATCTAGAAACGGTAGCGGCGTGAGGATTGCTCGGGGCTCGATTTCTTGGATGGGGCGATTCTGATGAGGCCTTTTGGGCTCATCCACCACAATGTCTGCCGC
>MWDT01000653.1 GCA_002070825.1 Verrucomicrobia bacterium ADurb.Bin122 | reverse complement strand
AAGCCCGCCTGCGTCGCCACCCAGGCACGCAGCTCCGGCAGGTCGAACCAGCCGTGCAAGTAGGTCGCCATGACATTGCCACGCCGCACGCCCTCGGGCTTGGCGACGCCGTCCACCCAGACGATGTTGAGCGGCTCGCAAGGCGCGAGCTGCGTCGTCCGGCCCATGTGTAGCTCGTAGCCGGTCCAGCGTTTCCCGGCGTGCTCCACGACGGTCTGGCACACGATCTTCGGCGCACGAAAAACGGTCTCCAGCGGGAGCAGGCCGAGCCCGCGCTCCTCGCCGGCGTCGCCGGCCACGCCAGTCGGATCGCGCAGCCACTCGCCGAGCATCTGATAACCGCCGCACACGCCGATGACGGTGGTGCCGCGCCGGGCCGCCTCGCAGATCACGCGGTCAAGCCCGGTCTCGCGCAGCCAGCGCATGTCGCCGATGGTGTTTTTCGTCCCCGGCAGCACGATGGCGCGCGCCTCGGCCAGCACCGCCGGATCGGCAGTCCAGCGCAGCCGCACGCCCGTGTCGTCCCACCAAGGCTGACAATCCACGAGATTCGCCGCGCTCGGGTAGCGCACCCATGCCAGCGTCTCGCCCTGCCCGCGATCCGCATCGGCGTCGGTCAAGCCGTCCTCCTCCTCGGGCTGGAGGTCGAAGCGCGTGGGCACCGTGCCGAGTACGCGCAATCCCGGCGCATGCGGCGCGAGCCACATCTCCGGATCGGGGAATAGCCGAATATCGCCGCGAAACTTGTTCACGATCGCGCCGAGCCCGCGTGCGCGGTCCTCTTCGGGCATGAGATTCCAGGTGCCCGCCAGTTGCGCGTAGACGCCGCCGCGGTCGATGTCGCCCACCAGCAGCCAGCGTCCGTCGAGGTAGCGGATCGGCCGCAGATTCACGAGGTCGCGGTCCATCAGATTCAGTTCCACCGGACTGCCGGCGCCCTCCATCACGAGCACGTCGCACTTGGATTTCCACCCATCGAGGACGCCCGTGACGTTTTCCCAGAGCCGGTCGAAATCGCGGTAGTAGTCGAGCGCGCGGTAGTGTCCGCGCGCCTCGCCGTTGAGCACGAGTTGCGAGCCGATGCCCCCACTCGGTTTGAGCAGGATGGGGTTCATCTCCGGCACGGGCAGCAGCCCGCACGCCTCGGCCTGCACCACCTGCGCCCGCGCGATCTCGCCGCCGCTGAAGAGCGCCGCACCGTTGTTCGACATGTTCTGCGCCTTGAACGGCGCCACGCGCACGCCCTGGCTGCGCAGCCAGGCGCACACCGCCGTGGTCATCCAGCTTTTGCCCGCGCTGGAGGACGTGCCTAGGATCGAGAGAGCTTTCATCGGGCGACGCGTCGCAGGAAACGTACCGGAATCGGGCCGCTCAAAACTCGATCCCCGGCTGCGCCTTCACGCCGGCGTTAAACGG
>MWDT01000652.1 GCA_002070825.1 Verrucomicrobia bacterium ADurb.Bin122 | reverse complement strand
CTGTTAAAACTCCGAGAAAAAGGCGCCATCACCTTCTCGCAAGATGAGGCTACCAGCGTCGTTTACGGCATGCCGCGCGTCGCCTGGGAAATCGGAGCCTCGCAACGCCAGCTACCTCTGGACAAAGTCGCGGAATTCATCGTTCGCGCCATCGCCTCTCAACACGCACTCCGCACCACACCACCCCCGGCATGACAGCCCCAGCCGCCTCGACCACGCCCTCCGCACCACTGCCCATCCTCATTGTCGATGATGAGTCCGTTGTCCTGTCGGCGCTCAAAATGACCCTCGAACGCGACGGCTATCCCGTCGTCGCCACCACCAGCCCCACCAAGGCCCTCGAACTGGTCACCCAGCAAACCTTCGCGGTCATCATCTCCGACCAGCGCATGCCCGAAATGCTCGGCCTCGACTTCCTCGCCGAGTGCAAAAAGAAGTGCCCCGATGCCTCGCGCATCCTGATCACCGCAGTCCTCTCGCTGCCCACCATCATCGAGGCCATCAACAAGGGCGAAATCTTCCGCTTCGTCGCCAAACCCTGGCTGCGCGAAGAGCTCACCGCGACCGTCCGCAACGCCTACCACCGCTACGAGCTGCTCACCCACAACCACCAGCTCTCCCAGGAAACCGCCCTCCTCAACGACCGCCTCAAGGGCGCCAACACCGCCCTCGAACAAAAAGTTCGCGACCTGGAGACGCAGACCACCGCCCTCAACGCGGCCAACCAGCGCCTCGCCGAAAGCTACGAACACTCCCTCGAGCTCTGCACCCGCATCCTCTCGACCTTCGATCCGCTCCTCGGCGGGCAGACCAAGGCCCTTGTCGAAATCATCCGCAAGATGGTCGAGACCTCCCACTTCACCGAAGAGGAACGCAGCGTGCTCACGGCCAGCGCCTGGCTCTGCGACCTCGGCCTCATCGGCGTCCCTCGCGAGCTCCTCCGCGCCTTCCGCCAGCACCCCGACCGCCTCACCGAACGCGAGCGGCAGACCCTCTACTCGCACCCCATTTACAGCCAGACACTCGCCGGCTTCGTCGATTCCCGCCCCGCCGTCGGCGAAACCATCCGTACCCACCACGAACGCTTCGACGGCACCGGATTCCCAGAAGGCATCTCCGGCCTCACCATCCCGTGGACGGCCCGCTGCCTTGCTGTCGCCGTCACCTACGTAGACGGCAACCTCCCGCGCGAACAAGCCATCGAGCACGTCCTCGCCGAGTCCGGCAAGGGCCTCGACCCGGAAGCCGTCCGCCTCTTCCTCCAGGCGACCAACCTGCTCAACCTCCCCAAACAGGTCCGCGAAGTACTTCTCGACGAACTCCAACCCGGCATGGTCCTCGCCGCCGGCCTTCACAGCCCCCACGGGATGCTGCTCATCGGGGAAGGTCAGCCACTCACTTCCGCCATGATCAGCAAGAT
>MWDT01000651.1 GCA_002070825.1 Verrucomicrobia bacterium ADurb.Bin122 | reverse complement strand
GTGGTCGTGGCGACGATGGGCGAGGCCGCGCCGGCGGAGCCCAGCTCCATGCGGCCGCGGCCGGCGAGGACGACGTAGCGCTCGGTGGTGGCGGCGAGCCAGTGCCAGCGGGTGAGGCCACCGGCGGGCACGCGGGCGCGGCAGATCGAGCAGGCCGGATCGTCGGGAGTGTTGGACCACTCGTCGATGAAGCAGCCTTCGGGAAACCAGTATTCGCCGCGCGGCATGGGGCTCAGAGTTTGGGTTTGGCGATCAAGGTCACCGTCGCCGCGGCCAGGCCTGCCGACTCGGCGCGCAGCACGATCTGGCCGGAGTCGCCGGTGGTCTGGACGATGATTTGCGCGAGGCCGTTGAAGAGCTTGCGCTGCCAGGCGGGCGCCGGGCTGTCGATGCGCACGATCGCCAGTTTTTTCAGGGCGAGGTTCTCATAGATGTCGGCCCTGGCGAAGGGCGTGGCGACGACGGCGAGCTGGTGCCGGCCGGGGACGAGTTGCTCCGGCTTGAGGTCGACGAGTGTCAACGCAGCCGAGGTGCCCTCGGCCACGCGCTGGCCGTCGAGGTACACGGTCTGGGTTTCGCCGAAGGCGCCGAGCAGGAGCTTGAGCGTCGAGTCGACGGGCAGCGCGGGGACGTCGAGCGTGGCGCGGTAGACGAGCTTCGACTCGGGCGTGGTGCGGGCCTTGGTGTCGCGGGCAAACGCGGCGGGCCAGTCGTCGCAGGCGAGGCCGGGCGCGAGGAGCGCATCGAGGTCGGAGCCGGTGGTGAGTTTTTCGCGCCAGCCGGCGGCGTCGATGAGCGTGAGGCCGGGGAGAAACTGGTCGGGCTCGTGCGAGGAGGGATCGCCGTTGCCCACGCCGATGATGCGGCCGGGGCCGGAGAGCGTGAAGGTGACGGTGTGGCCGGCGTCGGGCACGGCGCGGCCCTGGGCGTCGGCGGCGCCGACGGCGATCACAGCGACGTCGGTGCCGTTGGCGGTGAGGGTGGTCTGGTGCGGGGCGAGCGTGAGTGCGGCGGGCGCACCGGTGGTCTCCCGTTTGGTCTCGCGGACGAGTTTGCCGGCCTTGTAGCTGCGGGCGAGCAGGGTGCCGGGCCTGTAGGCGACGGTCCACTCCAGGTGGTCGTTTTTCACGACGGCTTTTTTGCCGAGGCTCTCGCCATTGAGGAACAGCTCGACCTCGTCGGCGTTGCTGTTGACGGCGACGGTGATCTCCTGGCCCTCGCGGCCGGACCAGTTCCAGTGCGGGTAAATGTGGAGGACGGGTTTGTCGGTCCACCAGGACTGGAGGTAGTAGAAGCTGTCCTTGGGGAAACCGCAGGTATCGAGGATGCCGAACTGGGAGCTGACGGCGGGGAAGCCGAATGGGTTGGGCTCGCCGCGGTAGTCGAAGCCGGTCCAGTAGAAGAGGCCGGCGAGGTAGGG
>MWDT01000650.1 GCA_002070825.1 Verrucomicrobia bacterium ADurb.Bin122 | reverse complement strand
GAGCAGGTTCTTGAACTTGCCGCGCGGGCCGGCGATGGCGCCGGAGTGGATCTTGGCCGTGAAATCCTTGATGGCGGCGAGCGTGCCGGTGATTTCCTTGCTCAGCTCCTTGGTCGGAGCGAGGTGCGGGGCGCGCAGCCAGTAGTGGCCGACCATGCGGTTCTCGTCGGGATTGGCGATGGCGCCCTTTTCGAGGGCGGCCATGTCGGCAAAGGCTTTCTTCATCGGCACCTCGATCTGGGCGAGGTAACCATCGGGAAACGGCATGCGGCTGATGTCGAGCGACAGGCCGAGCGCGGCATTGGTGAAGTAGTTCTGTTTAAAACGAGACCAGGACATGGTGTAGTGGGTTGGAGCCATCAAGGAGGCGCCGTTGCCCGGGCCTTGTCAAAACATCGTCTTGCGGGGGACGGGAGCAAATTAGCGGGAAACTACGCCCAGGCGAAACCCGGCATGCTTTGTGCATGTACCATCCTCGTAATCGCTCATCCCATGGACTCCTCCACACCGTCACCTCTTCTGCCGAACGAGACGTTTCTGGTGTACCGGTTCGCACTGGTCGCCACTGAATCGGAGCCCGCGACGCAAAAGATCGCGAAGGTGGGCGAGTTCAACTCGGCCGAGGCTGCACTCGATCTGGCGCGCGATCACGCCGTCGCCCTGGCCGCCACGCACACCAGCGCGGTTGTCTCAGGCGCGAAGGCCGGCGCGGCGGAAAACTCCGTGCGCATCGTCCCCTCGGAATGGGGCTACGATGTGAAACGGGACTACCGCACGCTCGCTCGCTTCTGGGTGTACAGCCGCGCGGCCTGAAGCCTGCGGTTCACCTCCGGGCGACCCAGAAACGGCACTCGTCCGAGAAATCCAGAACGGCTCGCGACTCCGTGGCCAGCTGCCGCCGCATCGCGTCGAACTCATGCGTCCACCCGGTCGCAGCGAGGTCCTCCAGGATCTCGTCCCGGTCGGGCAGGTGCATGAAGGTCCGCCCGGTCTCGTCCTCGAAATAACGGTCGCCGAAATCGACCAGGCGTTTGTCCTGCTCGCCACGTTCCCAACGCGCCTTTTCGAGCCGCCACAACGCGCGCTCCATCGGCGACGAATCACGGTCGTGCGTGGTGAAAAGAAAGGGCGCCCCCTCGGCGCACAACGCGTGCATCGCCCGCATCGCCGCGCGTCGGTTTTCCCGGCCCGGGATTTGCATGAGGCCGTTGAACATGAAGAGCGCGCCATGGAAACCGCCGTGGCGCTTCGCATAAGCCGCGATCTCGGCGTGCTCCGTCAGTTTCGTGGCATCAGCATGGAAAAACGCGATGGGCTCCGCCGCGCGCTCCTCGGCCAGACTGCGCGCCTGATCGACCAGCTCCTCGGCAAAATCGAAGGCCACGATCTCCCGGTAGCCCATCGTCCACAGTCCGAGCGTC
>MWDT01000649.1 GCA_002070825.1 Verrucomicrobia bacterium ADurb.Bin122 | reverse complement strand
GATGCCGGCGACGGAGAGCCACATGAGCGCGGGCGCGAAGTGGTGCGCGGCGAAGGGCGTGATCGTGAGGCCGAAACGGAGGAAGCCGTAAGTGCCCATCTTGAGGAGCACGCTGGCGAGGATGACCGAGCCCGCCGTGGGAGCCTCGACGTGCGCCGCCGGCAGCCAGGTGTGGAACGGGAACATCGGGACCTTGATCGCGAACGACAGGAAGAAGGCCGCGAACACCCAGAGTTGGAAGGTGTGGCTGTAGGGCTGGCCCATCATGCCGGGGATGCTGAAGCTGCCGGTGTGCAGGCGCAGCGCGATCAGCGCGACGAGCAGGAAGATCGAGCCCGCCATCGTGTAGATGAAGAATTTCAGCGAGGCGTAGATCTTACGCGGGCCGCCCCAGACGCCGATCATCAGCGCCATCGGGATGAGCATCGATTCCCAGAAGACGAAGAAGAGGATCGCATCGAGCGCGGAGAACACGCCGACCATCGCAGCCTCCATGACGAGCATGCAGACCATGAACTCCTTCACGCGGGTCTTGATGTACGTCCACGAGGCGAGCACGCACAGCGGCGCGATGATCGTGGTGAGCAACACCAGCAGCACGCTGATGCCGTCCACGCCGAGCGCGTAGTTGAGCCCGAGGCGCGGGAACCACTCGACGTTTTCCTTGAACTGGAAAGCGGCGGAGTCGGCGTTGAAGCCGGTGTACAGGCGCAGCGAGTAGAGCGCGAGCGCGGTGGTCGCAATGAGTGCCCACCAGCGCTGTGCGCGTTCACTGCGCAACAGCGCCGCGACGGCCGCAGCGGCCAACGGGGCGAAGATCAGGATGCTGAGAAGTCCGGGAAAAGTCATCTCGCGAAAGCGTTAAAGGAAATACAGGATGCCGAGGAGGAGCAGCGCGCCGAGGGCGAAGGCCATCGTCAGGTTCTCCTGGAGCGCGCCGCGTTGGGCGAGCCGCAGGCGACCGCCGATGTTGCGCACCGTGGAGGCCAGGCCGTCGATGAAACCGTCGATCACGGCGCCGTCGAAGATGCCGACGTCGCGCGAGAACTTCATGGCAGGGATCAGGCCGGCCACGCGGTAGAGTTCGCCGACACAGGTGTCGATGCACTGGATCGGTTTCCTGGCGAGCCAGAGGAAGGCCTGACCGCCCTTGCGGTAGAAGTAGTCGAGGTCGACGCTGATGGTCGGCTCGGGGGCGAGCTTCTTCACGAAGAGGAAGAAGCCGACTGCAGTGAAGAGGAGGATCTGCATCGTCTCCGAAACGTGGTACGACGTGTAGGCGTTGTACTCGACGGTGAACGGCAGCATGGCGTAGAGCCAGCCGGGATTGCAGCCGATGAAGATGCAAAGGAAGGCGGTGATCGCCATGGCGGCGTTCATGTTCCAGCCCGGATCGGCGGCGCGCTCCCAGGTTTGCTTGGAG
>MWDT01000648.1 GCA_002070825.1 Verrucomicrobia bacterium ADurb.Bin122 | reverse complement strand
CTGCGATTGGGAAAACTTCGTATCGGGATTTCAAAGCCAGTTTCACCTGTTCGTGCTCGGCACGATGCTCGTGCTCTCCATCCTCCCGGCCGCGCGTCCCGGATCGTGGCCCGCCTGGGGCGCACTGGCAGTGGCCCTCGCACTGCTGGCCACACTTGGCTCGGGTTTTATGACGGCCATGGCGGCGGCCTGTGCACTTGGCGTCGGAGCCTTTCTGCGACGCGAGTTTTCGTGGCGCACAGCCGTCCCTCCAATGGCCTGCATCGCCCTCGTCGCCTTGGGCGCCATGACCAGGGCGCATTTTACCGCCCACGATTTTCTCCACGCAAAATCGGTGGCGGGCTGGAGCGAAGCCTTTCTCGCGTACGCAAGCTGGCCGCTCCCCCCCCACGCGGCGGCGCTGGCGGCCCTCTGGCTCCCGTGGGGCATATTGCTCATTCAGATGTGGCGCCAGCGCGACACCTCGCCGTTCTCTTTGCTCATTTTCAGCCTCGGCCTCTGGACGCTCTGGCAGGCCATGGCTCTGGCTTGGTCGCGCGCTGGTCTGCTACCTCTGGTCAGCTCACGCTACACCGGCCTACTCATGTGGGCCATGTTAACCAACACCGCCGCGGTGGTGCGGCTACTGCCTCTGGAGAAGGCCCGATTCCGACATGGATGGACGGCCCTGGCCTGCTGCTGGCTGGCCGTGCTCGGCGGGGCATATCTCTGGCGATCTCACACCATCTACCGCCCCATGGCGCGAACGTTCCGCACAGAAACCGTGCGACAAGAAACACACTTCCGCGAATTCATGCGCACCGACAACCCCACGCACATCGAAGCGTACACGATGCCGGAAATTCCCTATCCAGTCCCATCCGACCTCGTGAAATGGATGCGCAATCCAGCTGTGCGGGAAGCGTTACCCGCACCGTTGCGCCGCGATGTCGCCACAAGAGTGCCACCGCCCGATGGGGCGACGCCCGAGACGGGATGGCTTACGATCGTCGCACGCACCCTGTTGCGCCGCGATGTCTCGTCGGGGCTCGCGCTGGCGGGTGCCGCACTCGCCGCCTGGTCATGGCGACGAGGCGGTCAGACCAGAACGTGCCGCCTAAAGGCCCGTCAGGTCGTCGGGGCGATGGATCGGATCGCTCGATTCGACAAAGCGCAGCCCGTAAATGAAACGCCAGAGCCAGCAGGAGCCATCGTGCGTATCGTGCACGAGGAGAAAATCGGGCATCTCGTCGCTCGATGCGCTGGCGATGCTGTATTGGCCGTTGGTCAACTCCTCGACCAGCCCGGGCAGATAGGTCAGCGGCGGCTCGGCCTCCAGCGACACCACCCAGTTTCCGCTCACCCCCACGGGGTATTTCTTTTGGAAATAGTACCCGTAGAAGCGCGGCGGGTTAAAATGGCCCGTGGACCGCAGACGGCGCAGTTGC
>MWDT01000647.1 GCA_002070825.1 Verrucomicrobia bacterium ADurb.Bin122 | reverse complement strand
TTCTCGGACCAGCGGCGGAGATTGGACTGCTCCTCTTCCGTGAGCTGGCGGACGACCTTGGCCGGCGAACCGACCACCATCGATCCCGGAGGACAGGTGAAGCCGATCTTCACGAGGGAATTTGCGCCGACGATGCTGCGCGCGCCGATGTTGGCCTTGTCGAGGACGGTCGCGCCCATGCCGATCAGGCACTCGTCGCCGATCGTGCAGGCGTGGACGATGGCGCCGTGGCCGATCGTGCAATAGTTGCCGATGATAGCGTCGCCGTCGTCGGCGAGGTGGACGATGGCGTTGTCCTGGATGTTGGAACCTTCGCCGAGGACGATGCGGGCGATGTCGCCGCGCAACACGGCGCCGTAGAAGACGCTCGACTTGGGGCCGAGGGTGACGTCTCCGATGACGGTGGCGTTGTCGGCCACGAAGTTGGCTTGGGCGGTATCGGGCGTGCGCCCGAGGTGCTGCGCGAGGCGTTCTTGTACAGTCATGATGCTTGTTTCTCGCGCCCGGCCGCGCGGCCCGCAAGCTCGACGTGTTTTTCCCGTACTCTCCCCATGGAACAACTGATTCACATCGCACGCGGCCTGATCGGTATCGCCGCGTTTATCGGCATCGCCTACGCGCTCAGCGCCAACCGAAAAGCCATCGACTGGCGACTCGTCGCCGTGGGCATGGCGCTGCAAATCGTCTTCGGCTGGCTCGTACTGTACGTGGACGCCGTGCGCTGCGTGATCGACTGGGTGGGGCGGGGATTTGTCTCGCTGCTCGAGTTCAATCGCGCGGGCGCGGAGTTTCTGTTCGGCGGGCTGGTCACGGACACGAAGACCTTCAGCTACATTTTCGCGTTCAACGTGCTCCCATCGATCGTCTTTTTCTCGGCGCTCTCGGCCCTGCTTTTCTACTTCGGAATTTTGCAGCGCGTCGTCCAAGTCTTCGCGTGGGTGATGTCGAAAACGATGAAACTCTCCGGTGCCGAAAGCCTCTCGGCCTCGGCCAACCTCTTCCTCGGGATGACGGAAGCGCCGCTGCTCATCCGCCCCTACCTCGCCACGCTGACGCGCTCCGAGCTATTTGCAGTCATGGTCGTCGGACTCGCCACCATCGGCGGCGCGGTGATGGTCGCCTACATCAGCATGCTCGGCGGTGAAGATCCGGCGATGCAGCTGTTTTTCGCCAAGCATCTGATCACCGCCTCGGTGCTCTCGGCGCCCGCCGGTCTGCTGGTGGCCAAGATGATGCTGCCGCAGACCGAAGAGGTGAACCGGCAGATCGAGGTCAGCCGCGAGAAGATCGGGACAAATTTTCTGGAGGCGATCGCCATCGGCACGGGAGACGGACTGAAACTCGCTATCAACGTCGGCGCCATGCTCCTCGTGTTTACCGCACTGATCGCGTTGCTCAACGCCGTGCTGGCCCACGGTCTGGGCGGC
>MWDT01000646.1 GCA_002070825.1 Verrucomicrobia bacterium ADurb.Bin122 | reverse complement strand
AGCTCCATCCAGTCGCTGGTGGTGGCGCGCTGGTTTTTGCGGTCCTTGACGGTGCCGGCCAGGTGGATGGCGTTGCCGTAGAGGAGGAACTTTTCGGTGAGGGTCGTCTTGCCCGCGTCGGGGTGCGAGATGATGGCGAAGGTGCGGCGGCGTGCGATTTCCTGAGCGGGCGTCATAGTGAAACCGCCAAGAAAGGGGGCGGCGCCGGGCGAGGGAAGGAGAATCTGGCAGCGCTCGGCGGACATCGGCACGGGTTGGTCGGCGGATTTGCTTACGTATTCCTGCGCGGCGTGGCTGCGTAGCACCGCGACCGGGCATTCGATTGCTCGGCGCTTAGTATTTGGCAGATTCGAGTCGTTGAAGTGAGCAGGTGCCTTTCGTGCACCGCAGGAACTTTCGACCTCACATAAAATGCTAACCTTGCTGATCCTGTTTGTTGCGCTGGTGCCAATCGTGATCGTGGCGAGTCTGGCCGTGTCCGATTCGGAAGAGGCGCAACGCGCGCGGCTCCCGGTGCGGGACGACCGGAACTGAGTGGCGCCGCAGAGCGCAGGCTATGGTGCCCGACCAACGAGAGCGCCATGGAGCGGTTTTTACTTATGAGATGGAAAAGGCGTTGACCGTACGGAGCCGAACGACATGGTCGGGCCCACTTGTCTGAATTGCGAGCGCTTCTCCCCATCCGCGCGCCGACTACCCCCTCGTGGCTGCGTCTGGGATACTCTCAATCCTCGTCAGTGTTTTCCCCAAGATATGCTTCTTACCTCGCTCGCTTTGATCGCCGCGGTCCTCGCCCTTCTGGTATCGGCCAGTTTGTGCTGCACGGAGGCCGAGCATAACCGCAAAAAGCACATCCCCCTGTTCCGCGAAAAGGAATAAGCGCGGAGTGCGAGTTTGGGCTTTCGCCCGTGCGGGGCGTCTCGTTGAGTCGTCGCCATGTCGGCACCCTTCCTGAAGCTCAAACCCAACGCCAATGCACGCATCCTCACGGGCCATCCGTGGGTGTTTGCCAACGAAGTCGAGGCGTTGCTGCCCGCGGAGCACGACGGTGAGGTCGTCGAGTGCCGCGACCGCAAGGGCCGCTTCATCGGCTCCGGCATCTACAATAGCCGCTCGCAAATCGTCTTCCGCCGCCTCAGCCGCGACCACGTCGCGCTCGACGAGGCTTATCTGCGCGCCGCGCTGGAGCGCGCGATCGCCCGGCGTGCGCCCGGCAATGCCCGGCGCCTGGTGTGGAGCGAATCGGACGATCTGCCAGGCGTGGTCGTGGACCAGTTTGGCGATGCGCTCGTCGTCCAGATCCAGACGCTGGCGATGGAGAAACGCGCCGGGCTCATCGGAGATCTGTTGCACGCGCTGCTGTCGCCGGCCGAGATCATCTTCCGCAACGATGCGCCGATCCGCCGGCTCGAAGGGCTGACGCAGGAAAC
>MWDT01000645.1 GCA_002070825.1 Verrucomicrobia bacterium ADurb.Bin122 | reverse complement strand
CCGTTCGGTCGTATGGGCCGGCTTCTTATTCGTAGTGCGTCCACATCCGAAGGACCTTCACGGCCTTCTTCTCGATGTAAACCTGGTAGACCAACCGATGCTGTATGTTGATGCGCCGCGAATAGGCACCGTCCAAATCTCCCAGCAATCGCTCGTATGGGGGAGGCTTCGCGAAAGGATCCTTTTTCAGCACCTCCAGCAATCGCTCGGTTTGTGCGCGCAAGTTCGACGAAGCGAGCTTCTTGGCATCCTTCTGCGCCTGCTTGGTGAAAAAGAGTTCCCAGCTCACCAGGCCAAGGTCTTCGCTGACTTGCTGAGAGGCTCCTTAAGTCCCTTTCGGATCGAATCACGCATGCCTGGGATGGAAAGAAGGTAGAGCGTCTCCTGAATGCTCCTCCAGTCCTCCTCGGACACCAGCACCGCACTATTGCGCTTTCCGGTGATGTGAACGGGCTCATGGCTGACGGACGCATCATCCACCAGCTGGTAGAGCTGAGCACGCGCTTGAGTGACTGGTATCGACGTCATAGCCAGAGCGTACGCAATACCGTACGCCGGTCAAGCGCGGTCTTTTGCCGAACGCTCCGGGTTAACCACGCCGAATCCAAGACTGTGATTGGAAAACGGGCGCCATAGAGTCGTTGGA
Organism: Verrucomicrobia bacterium ADurb.Bin122; assembly: GCA_002070825.1. GTDB lineage: Bacteria > Verrucomicrobiota > Verrucomicrobiia > Opitutales > Opitutaceae > MWDT01. The sequence goes on along the minus strand of MWDT01000645.1, from coordinate 784 downwards.
TTTACGGCGCCTCGTAAATCTCGGCCAACGCGACGCCGGTGCTGTCGCCCACGCCGGAGATTTGCGCGGTATAAATGCCCGGCTCCAGCTCCAGCACGAGCGCGGCGTCCTTTGATCCGGCGTCGAGCGCGCCCATACCCACGCTCTCGAAAAGCTCCGCGGTGGCCGCGGTGCCGTCCCAGTTGTCGTTCGAGCCGACGAGGTCCCAGCCGGTCCGGTCAGCCTTGAGCCGGTGTACCAGAAGCTGCGGGTCTGCGAGGTAGGCGGCGACGTCTTTGGCCAGGCCGGGGCCGACGCCGCGCACGATCACGCGCTTCGGCGCGTCGCCCGAAACCACAAACCCCGCGATGAGCACCTCGCTGCCCGTGCCCACCTGGTTGCGCACGGAAAGCGCCGTGAGCCGTTTCGATTTGTCGGCGAAGTCCGCGTCGTAGGCTTCGGCCAACGCCACGCCCGAGCCGGTCACGCCCGAGATCTGCGCGGTGTACACGCGCTGCCCGAGCGTCTCCAGATACAGGGCCGCATCCTTCGAGTCGCGGGCGAGCGCGCCCTGGCCGAGCTCGGCGAACTTCTCGCTGAGCGTACTGGCGCCGCCCCAATTGTCGTTGCTCGTCAGCAGCGCAAAAGCGCCCGACTGCATCTCAAACAGTTTCAACTGCGGGTCGCCGAGCTCGTGGCCCGCCAGCGTGGGGTCGCCATCGAGCAGGCCGGGGCCGACGCCGCGCACCATCGCCGGCTTGCCGCCTCCGGCAAACACGAACCCGAGCGTCAACGTCTGCTCGCC
>MWDT01000644.1 GCA_002070825.1 Verrucomicrobia bacterium ADurb.Bin122 | reverse complement strand
CAGGCCTTCGTGCAGGAGCTCACCCGAAGCATCCAGCAACGAGGCTACTGACGGTCCCACCCCACGTGCTCAAATCGCCACGACGCCTTCTCCTCATCGACGACGACCCGATGCAGTTCAAGGTCGTCCAGGAAATGCTCCGGCGTTTCCAGCGGGAGCGATTTGAGCTGGAATGGGACGGCAACTACGAGTCGGCCCTCGCCAAGCTCACCACCGGCGATTTCTGCGCCTGCCTGCTCGACTACCAACTCGGCACCCGCGACGGACTCCAGCTCCTGCGCGACGCCACCGCCGCCCAATGCCATACCCCGGTCATCGTCCTCACCGGCTGGGGCACCGAGGATGTCGACGTCGCCGCCATGCGCGCCGGTGCCAGCGATTATCTTAACAAAGACGAGATCACCCCGCGCCTCCTCGAACGCGCCCTGCGCTACGCCCTCAAACTCGGCGACACGCTCGCCAGCCTCCGCCACCTGGCCACCCGCGACGAGGTCACCGGCCTGCTCAACCGCCGCGAACTGGAGCGTATCCTCGCCGCCGAGCGCCAGCGCGCCGGACGATTCCTCCGCACCTTCGCCCTTCTGCTGATCGACCTCGATCAGTTCAAAGCGATCAACGACACCCACGGCCACCCCGCCGGCGACCGCGTACTCCGGCACGTCGCCGAGCTCCTCCTCGGCCAGACGCGCGCCGCCGACTCCGTCGCCCGCTACGGCGGCGACGAGCTCGCCATCATCCAGATCGAAGGTACTCCCGCCGACGCCCTCGCCGCCGCGCGCCGTCTCTGCGAAGTGGCATCCGCCACGCCCTGCCCGCAGCCTGCGCCCGGCGAGCCCATCTCCTTCAGCCTGAGCATCGGCGTCGCCACCTATCCGCTCGACGGCGACAGCGTCGAGCAACTCATCGCAGCCGCCGACCGCGCCCTCTACGCAGCCAAATCCAAAGGCCGCAACTGCGCCTGCCTCGCCAGCGATCTCCCGCCCCCCTCGCCAGCCTGAGCCAGCGTGGCGGAACCGCTTTCCCGCCTCAAAGGTCTTAGCCCCTTCCCCATCATGAAAACCCCACTGGCCCGCATCCTCGCCCTGCTCCTCTCCACACTCCCGCTGGCCGCCGTCAATGTGGGCGACAAACTCGACTCCGTCCTCGCCGAAAAAGGTGTCCCCACCAGCCGCCTCGAACGCGGTGCCACCATCCTCCTCACCTACCCCGACGCCACCATCCGCCTCAAAGACGGCGCCGTCGTCGAAATCAAAGCCCCGGCCGCGGCCACCAAGGTCAACACCATGCCCGTCCCCAAACGCCAGGTACCGGCCGAGCCCAAGCGCATCGCCGTCGTGCCGCCCGGCCAGTGGACCAACAATTACCAAGTCGCCCTCAACACCGCTCAGGCCACCAACAAAAAAGTCTTCGTCCTCTTCACCAAACGCGATTCG
>MWDT01000643.1 GCA_002070825.1 Verrucomicrobia bacterium ADurb.Bin122 | reverse complement strand
ACGTCCACCGCCGCGGAATCGACCTCCAGAAACACGACGCCCACCGGGAAGCGCCCCTTGGGCAGCGACTCGTGGTAGCTCTCGATCAACGCGTAGTTGAGCGTGCGGCTGTCGACCGGCCGCGAATTGACGAAGGTGATCAACTCGTGCCGCGTGCCCCGCCCCACTCCGGGCCGGCCCACGAGCCCGCTCAGCCGCATGCCGTCCTCGCCGGACTCCAGCGGCACGAGCTCCTCGGCCAGTTGCCGCCCGAAAATCTCCGCCACGCGGTCCTCCAGCTTCGCGCACTCCGGCGAGCGAAACACCGTGCGCCCGTCGTCGATCAGCGTGAATGCGACCTTCGGGCAGGCCAGCGCGTAGAGCCGCACGCACTGCACGATGTGCGCGCCCTCCGTCTGGTCGGTCTTCAAAAACTTGCGCCGCGCCGGCACCGGGTGAAAGAGCTGCGCGACCTCGATGCGCGTGCCCACCGGCCGGCCGCACTCGCGCACGTGCACGAGCTTGCCGCCGTTGACGAGCACCTCCGTGCCGAGGTCCGAGCCGGCCTCGCGCGTTTGCAGCGTGAAACGCGACACGCTCGCGATCGACGGCAGCGCCTCGCCGCGAAATCCGTAGCTCGCCAGCCGGTTCAGGTCGTCGGCTTCGGCGATCTTGCTCGTGGCGTGGCGCTCCAGCGCGAGCAGCGCATCGTCGCGGGACATGCCGCTGCCGTTGTCTTCGATGCGCATGAGCGAGCGTCCGCCGTGGCGAAACTCCACTTCGATGCGCGTGGCGCCGGCATCGAGCGCGTTTTCCACCAGCTCCTTCACGACCGCGGCGGGGCGCTCCACCACCTCGCCAGCGGCGATCTGGTTGGCGACCCGGTCGGGAAGGATGCGGACTTTGGCCATGGTTTGGGAAACGCGCGCCGCGCCCGCCGGAGCGGGCTGCGCGGAAACGCGATCAGTCCTTGAGCAAAATCTCCTGCCAGCGGGCGATCTGCCGCGCCACCTGCTCGGGGCTGGGCATGCCGGTGCCGGCGCGTTTCGCCATCGCACGTTTCAGGTCAAAAATCTGCGCGTAGTCGTCGCCGAAGGCCGGGTTGATCTTCTGCACGTCGGCGAGCGCGAGCTGGTCGAGCGGACGGCCGCTCTGCTCGGCGAGTTTCACAACGGCGCCCACGGCGTGGTGCGCGTTGCGAAAGGGCACGCCTTTCGTCACCAGATAGTCGGCGAGATCGGTCGCCAGCAGCGCGGGATCGGCCACGGCGGCGGCGCAACGGTCGCGCTTGATCTGCATGCCGGCGAGCGTACCGCCGAGCACGTCGGCGCACAGCGAGGTCTGCTCGAACGAGTCGAACACCGGCGGCTTGTCCTCCTGGAGGTCGCGGTTGTACGTGAGCGGCAGGCCCTTCACCAGCGTGAGCAGCGTGTGCAGGTTGCCCTGCAGGCGCGCGGA
>MWDT01000642.1 GCA_002070825.1 Verrucomicrobia bacterium ADurb.Bin122 | reverse complement strand
GGCCATCGTGCTGACCTCGCTCGGCAGCGGGCTCGTCAACCCCGCCTCCACCGGGCTGATCTCGCTCTACAGCGGGCCAGCGGAACAAGGCCGCGTGCTCGGAATTTTCCGGTCGCTCGGCGCGCTCTCGCGGGCGATCACGCCGCTGCTCGCCGGCGCGATCTACTGGAGCATCGGCGCGCGCAGCCTCTACGCGGCGAGCGCCGCACTGGTGCTGGCCGCCCTCGGACTCGTCGCCACCCTGCCAAAACCGGCCCGCGACTGACTGCCGCGCAAAAGGCTTTCATCGGCCCCGCCGCTCTGCCTGACTGCGACGTCCCGGATCTGGATGAACCGCCTTCGCCTGCTGCTATTCCTCCTCCTCGTCCTCACCTGCGCACTGCCGGTGGCCGAGGCCGCATGGTTCCGCCGTGAGCCACCGCGCCCCGGCAAAACGACGATCGGCAAACAGCCCGTCGTCCTCCCGGCCCAGCTGGTCAACAATTACCTCATCGTGACGGTGAAGTGGGACAAACGCGGTCCCTACAATTTCCTCATCGATACCGGCGCATCCACCTGCCTCGTCTCGCCCACCCTCGCCGAGCGCTACGGGCAGCCCCCGCCGCCACTCGAACGCAACAACGTCACCGTGCAGTCGGCCGACGGCGACACGACTGTCCTGCGATCCACCATCCTGAAGCGTCTCCAGCTGGGCAACGCGCGTTTCGACGAGGTCGGCGCGCTCATCTACGACTGCACCCCGATCTCGGTCCACCTCGGCATCCGCATCGACGGCATCCTCGGGTTTCCCCTCTTCCGGGAGACGCTGCTCACGCTCGATTACCCGCACGCACAGGTGATCATCTCACCCCGCGACAGTGCGGCGGCCCTGCGCCCCGGTTGCGCACTCACCTTCAACAACGACCGGCAGATCCCGCTCGTCCCACTGCGCCTCGGCTCAAAGACCTTCTACGCGCTCCTCGACTCCGGCAGCGACGCCGCGATGAATCTCAACCCGCGCGGGCTCGACCTCGAATACGCCACGGAGCCGCGCCCCGGCACGATCATCACCACCCTCACCGGCGACCGCCGCCAGATGGTCGGCCGCCTCGCGCAGACCGTCAAACTGGGCGACTACTCGCTCATCCGCCCCATCATCGACGTGACCGATGAGTTTCCCTCGCTGGGCGGCGGCACGCTCCGACATTTCACGATCACCTTCGACCAGGAGTCGCACCGGGTGACGTTTCATCGCGAAAGCCCCACGCCGGTGATCTTTCCCTCGAAGCGCACCGCCGGCATGAGTTTCACCAAGGTCGGCGCCTACTGGCGCGTGGTCGGAATCACCCCCGAGTCGCCCGCAGCCCTCGCCGGCGTCGAGGTCGGCGACCTCGTCACGCGCATCAACGACGAGCCCGTCGAGAGCTGGGGCGTGCAGCGCTACGAGCAGCTCATCGCG
>MWDT01000641.1 GCA_002070825.1 Verrucomicrobia bacterium ADurb.Bin122 | reverse complement strand
CGGTTGACGGCGCCGAGCAGCATGACGAGGCCGGCGAGCTCGAGCAGCGCCTCGCGTTTCGAGACGGCGCCGGAGCCGAATTGCAGGCTGGGCGAATCCTCGAAGACGACGATCAACGTGACCTCGCGCTCCTCGACGAACTTCTTGCGGTACGGCTCGCCGAGGCGCGCGGTGACGTTCCAGTCGATGTCGCGCACGTCGTCGCCAAACTCGTAGCGCACGACCTGGTCAAACTCCATGCCGCGTCCGCGGAAGGCCGAGCGGTACTCTCCGCTGAGGGAGGTCTCGACGGCATGGCGCACGCGCCACTCCAGCTGCCGGAGGACGGCGAGCGGGTTGCCCGAGGCAAGCGGGCTGGCGGCGTTGGATTCGTCGGACATGCGGAGCCGGAAAACGAGGCGCGGCGGGGCGCGCGATTACTTGGCGGGGACGGGCGTCTTTTCGACGACCTCGGCGACGATCTTGTCGGCGGTGAGCTCGGCGGCCTCGGCCTCGTAGGTGAGGCCGATGCGGTGGCGGAGCACGTCGGGCGCGAGTTCCTGCACGAGCGCGGGGCTGAGGAAATCCTGACCGCGCAGCCAGGCGAGGGCGCGGCCTGCGGCAAAGAGCGCGAGCGAGGCGCGCGGCGAGGCGCCGAAGTTGAGGCGGCGTTTCCCCTGCGGCACGCCGTCGGCGAGCATGCGGGTGTTGCGCACGAGCGAGAGGATGTACGCCTGCACGGCCTGCGAGACGTGGACCTGGTCGACGGCCTTGCGCAGTTCGAGCAGTTCCTCGCCGCTGGAGACGGGCTGGAGCGCGGGCTGTTGGGTGACCTGGCCCCAGCGCTGCATCATGGTGGCCTCTTCGTCGGCGGTCGGGTAGTCCACGATCAGCTTGAAAAGGAAGCGGTCCGTCTGGGCTTCAGGGAGCGGATACGTGCCCTCCTGCTCGACGGGATTCTGCGTGGCCATGACGAAAAACGGCTTGGGCAGCGGGTGCGTGGTGCCGCCGATGGTGACCTGGCGCTCCTGCATGGCTTCGAGCAGGGCGGACTGGACCTTGGCGGGGGCGCGGTTGATTTCGTCGGCCAGCACGAGGTTGGCGAAGATGGGGCCGCGGTGCGGGAGAAACTCGCCGGTCTTGGGCTGGAAGATCATGGTGCCGACGACGTCGCTGGGCAGCAGGTCGGGCGTGAACTGGATGCGCTCGAACTGCACGCCGAGGGCGGTGCCGAGGGATTTGACGAGAAGGGTCTTGGCGAGACCGGGCATACCTTCGAGCAGCACGTGGCCGTTGGCGAGGAGGGCGACCAGCAGCCGCTCCACGGCGTCGTTCTGGCCGATCACGGCCTTGCCGATTTCATCGCGAAGTTTCTGGGACCAAACGGGGCCGGTAAGCATGGTGGAAAGAGGGGCGTCAAATTGAGTGGAAGCGCGCCGAGGCGCGAGCGTAAGTTTTGC
>MWDT01000640.1 GCA_002070825.1 Verrucomicrobia bacterium ADurb.Bin122 | reverse complement strand
CCGAGGAACCAGCGTCCGTCGCGCTGGCGGTGCCAGCCAAAGACGTCGCTCTGCCGCGAAAAGACCACCGGGCGCACGGGCGCGAAACTCAGCCCGGCGCGCTGCTCGACTTCGGAGCGGAACCAGTCCACGCCGCGCTCGGCGATCACGTATTTCAGCCGGGCGTGTTTGCGGTTGGTGCGGTCGCCGGCGTCCCGGTACGCCTGCAAGACCGCGCGGGTGACGTCGAGGATGCGCTCGGGCGGCACGAAGCCGAGCGCGTCGGCCACGCGCGGGTAGGTTTTGGCGTTGCCATGGCTCATGCCGAGCCCGCCACCGACGAGGACGTTGTAGCCCAGGAGCCGCGCAGGGTCGGCGGGATCGGCCACGGCCACGAAGCCGAGGCAGTGCGTGTAGATGTCGGTGTCGTTGAGCGGCGGGATCGCAAAGGCGACCTTGAACTTGCGCGGCAGATACTGGCGTCCGTAGAGCGGATCCTCAAACGCCTGCTTCTCGCCCGCGGTGAGCTTGAGCGGCGTGCCATCGACCCAGACCTCGTGGTACGACGGCGTGCGCGGGACCAGCAGGGCGTCGACCTTGAGCGCATCGGCCTGCACCTGATCGACGAGCGGACTGGTCGAGGGCGTGGGCGGCGCCATGACGTTGCGCCCGACGTCGCCGCACGCCGCGATGGTCGTGCACAGCGCCTCGTGCAAGCCGCGCATGAGGGCGCCGAGGCGGTTTTTGACGACGCCATGCCACTGGAACGACTGGCGCGAGGTGAGGCGAAGCGTGTCGTTGCCGTGCAGGCGGGCCAGCTCGTCAAACGCGAGGTACTGGGTGGCCGGGACCACGCCGCCGGGCAGGCGCGCGCGGATCAGGTACAGGTACTGTTTCCCGGTTTTACGCTTATCGCGGTCGTCCTGCTGGTAGATGCCATGAAATTTCAGGAACTGCTCGTCGTCGTCGCTGAAGCGCTCCTGCGCCGGATCGGCGAGGGTCTCGGCAATCGTGCCCGCCAGCGTGGGATCGTTGAGCTTCAACAGTTCGTTGGAGGTGAGCGAGGGCGGAGGCGTGACGGATGGATTCATTTTCAAAACAAATAAAGCTGCTCAATAAAGATTAGTCAAGGCGTGATGAGATAATTTAAGGTCATGAAATAATGAATTAACTCTAGTCGCTAATTTTCATAGTAATATAAGCAATTTTTAGCTTCAAGAATACGTCGGAAATTAAGCGCACTGAGATTTAAGCTTGATTTCATTACCTTTCTACAAATGTTTAAGAAAACCACCTTCTATGCTCCTCCCTAAATTCGCCCGCCTCCCCCTCCTCGCCTTGGCCACCGTGATCGGTGCGCAGGCCCAAACGACCGAGCTGCTCAACGTCTCCTACGACCCGACCCGCGAGCTCTACGTCGAATACAACGCCGCCTTCGCCAGACACTGGCAGGCCACGACCGG
>MWDT01000639.1 GCA_002070825.1 Verrucomicrobia bacterium ADurb.Bin122 | reverse complement strand
GCTGGTGGTGGCGGCCATCGGGCTGGGTTTCAATCTGCTGAGCGCCTGGCTGCTCGGCCATGGTCACGACCACGGCCATGATCACGGGCACGCGCACGACCACGCCGAGGGCAGCCATGCGGATCACCACGGGGCTTCGGGCGAGGACCTGAATCTGCGCGCGGCGTACGTGCATGTGCTCGCGGATGCGTTGACCTCCGTCTTTGCCATCGCCGCGCTGCTCGCGGGCAAGTACGCCGGCTGGGCCTGGCTCGATGCGCTGGTGGGCCTGCTCGGCGCGGTCGTGATCGGCAAATGGGCGATCGGTCTCCTGCGCGAGACCGGGCTCATCCTGCTCGATTCCGAGATGGACCAGCCCGTCGTGCGCGAGATCCGCGAGGCAATCGAGGGCGACGGCGACTCCGCCGTGGCCGATCTGCACGTGCAACGCGTCGGCGTGGGCCAGTTCGCGGTCGTGGCGACGATCGTCACGCATCGCGCGCGCACGGCCGAGGAATACCGGGAGCGGCTGTGCGTCCACGAAGAGCTGGTGCACTTCAACCTCGAAGTGCAGCACTGCCGCAGCTGCGCGAGCTGAGTCGCAGCTCGCTCGAAGTGTTGGCCACACTTTGGGACATGGTTTGTGATCGGCGACACCGGGCCGCCTCGCCGCATCTGCCCTTTCACCCTTGCCGCTTTTTCGCGTCCTAAGCGCTCACCAGTTTGGATTTCACTTTCCGGCCCTCGGTGGGGCCGAGGAATCGCCGGACGGGTAGCCGGATCGCGAAGTGCCAGACGGAAAACGCCAGGGCGACGCCCACCGCCGCGTAGAACGCGCCCTCCATCGTCGTCGGCACGGCGGGCTTGAACACCTGCAAGGTCGCCCGCGCGATGTCGGTCTGCAGGTGCCCGAGAAAGGCAAAGGGGCGCGTCCACACCGAGGCGTCGACGAGGGCGTGCTGGGCGGCGGTGAGCTCGTCGACGCGTTCGATGGTGTCCTGGATCGAGGCCCCGAGTTTCGCCAGTCCCGGGTCGGGATTGGCGACGACATCGGTGGCGAAATCGTCGAGCGGTTTGCCGGCGGCGTGGGCGGCCTGTTCGAAACCGGCGAGTTGGCGGCGCGCCTCGTCGAGGTGTCCGCCGAGTCGCTGGAGATACTGCTGGAAAAATTCGGGCCCTTGGGCGGCGCAGACGGCGCCGATCACACAGGCGAGCCGGTCGAGGAATCCTTCGGAGGCGGCAAACGCGATGGCGGCGGGGCGGCGGAGTATCATGCCGCTTTGATGGCGCAAGCCCCCGCCGGCGTCAACCGGGGCGAGGGTGCGACGTGCCCGGCCCGGTGTGGGCGACGGCAACCGGACGTTTCAATCCGCGCGCCCTCGGGTGAGGACGCGACTGGCTGCATTCACGCGCCACATACCACGAGGCAGTTTCAATCCGCGCGCCCTCGGGTGAGGACGCGAC
>MWDT01000638.1 GCA_002070825.1 Verrucomicrobia bacterium ADurb.Bin122 | reverse complement strand
CCAACTGCGTCGCCCGATCTACCGCCTTGGGCGCAAGGGTCGCGGAAGGAGCGTCAGCTTCGTGCCATCGGCCTCGATAAAAGCCGCGGCCGGCCAACGCGTGTCCTGCGCAGAGGCCACACGCTTGGCCGCCTCGATCTCATCGGCCGTCAGTTTCCGGGGCGCGGAAAACGACACAAAAATCGGCTCGTGGGCATCGTTGTAGATGGTGAGCACCGCCAAGTCCCCAAATTCATGCCGCACGAGATCGCCGCTGTACACCTGCAGCCTCCGCAACTCCGGGTGAGTCCAATTGTAGTTTCCCCCCTTTGCTGGAGGCGTCGCCGAGGGGGCCCAAAACTCGGCGAGCAACACGCCTTCGAGCGGGCGACCAGGCACCTCCGCCACCGGGGGCCGGCGTGGGCCTGGCGCCGTTTGAGGAGCAGGGGCGGCGGCCGCAACCGGCTTTTCCTGTGGGGCGGCCATGACCGCGCTGGCGGTCGGTGGCGCACCCACAAAGAACGGAAACAAGCTGTCCGTGCGGTCGGTGCGTTCTTCAATCCCAGTCTCGTCTGCAGATGGATCACCGACGGCGTGCCCGACGAGGATCGATTCGTAGAGCATCACGCCCTTCATCCCCACCGCCAAGCGGTCGGGCTTGATCTGTCTGGACTGGAGAACCTCTTGGGCGGAGCTCCAGCAAATCGCGGTCATCACCTGCTTGGCCTCTCCGGTGAACCGTCGCAGCTCGGGGACGTGTACGAGGAAGGCACAATGCGTCGCCGTGAGCTGGCAAAACACCAGCATCTGTCCCTTGGAGAGCGAGAGGCGATGATCGTGGCCCTTCTCGATTGCCTGATTGCGCAGCTCGGTGACCGACTTTCCGAAGTCGGCGGCGAGCTGCTCCGCCAGTGGGCAGTTCCCCATGGTGGCCTTTCCCTCAAGGTGGAGAATCCGCCGGTCGGCTTCGCGAAACTCCGACTCGCCCGGCGTCTTGGCCACGGAGGATTCGCGTGCACATCCAGACAGCAGAATGGCGGCCACCAACACCAGAATGACCGAGCGGGCGCCAGCTTTACGTCTCATAGATCGGAAAGTAGAAAACGATTGCCCCCCCGAGCGAGCACACTTTCGCAGGGGCAACCGGGCCAAGCTCAAAGCCCGATAAGGGAACGGGTGCTCCAGGCAGGGAGTGAGCGGGCGCGCCGTGGCCTTCGCAGAGCGCAGCCGGCCCCCGATGCCCTCCTCATTCGTGCCGATTCGTGGCCATTCGTGGACGACGGATTGATGCGGGCTTTTTGCCGGCAGCGACGCGAACCGACGTTCCTTCCGCACAAGCGACGAAAGTCCAGGCCAGGAGGCGGCTGCGTTTCTGGCCCTGCGCCATCTGGATGGTGCGCACTTCTGTCGGGCGCACGGCGTCGAGGGCGCGGCGGAGACGCGGGAGCGTGTCGCGACTCGAAACG
>MWDT01000637.1 GCA_002070825.1 Verrucomicrobia bacterium ADurb.Bin122 | reverse complement strand
CTTCATCCTCACGCACGGGCACGCCGACCACATGACGGGCATGGACGATCTGCGCCGCTACTGCGACCTGCGCGGCGGCGAGGCTCTCGACATCTACTCGACGCCGGAAGGGCTGGGGCGTGTGCGCGCCGCGTTCCCCTATGCGATTTGCGAAAAGCCGGCGGCGCTCGGCTATGTGGCCTTTCGCCCGCACGAGATGCCTCCGGTGCTCGAACTGCCTCAGGGACGCATCGAGGGCACGTTGCTTCCGCATGGCGCGATCGAGACGCTCGGCCTCGTGTTTACCGAGCGCAGCAGCGGGCGCCGGTTCGCGTACTACACGGATTGCAAGACGGTGCCGCCGGCGGCCATCGCTCTGGCCAGGGGCGTCGATCTGGTCGTGCTCGATGGGCTGCGGCCTGCCGAGCACCTCACTCACATGTGTATCGCCGAAGCGGTGGCGGTGGCTCACGAAATTGGCGCGACACGGACTTTGCTCACACATCTGACGCATCTGAGCGATCACGCGACGCTGGCGGCCTCGCTCCCTTCGGGCGTGGCTCCGGCGCATGACGGATTGCGGATCGTGTTGTGAAAATCTACCCCGGTTTCCCGAAGCGGGACTTGCTTCGCCGGACGCTCGGGATTGGAGTATCTCTGCTTTCGAGAAACCCTTAGTCCACTGGCATCCCATGAAGCATCTACGCCTATTCTGTTTGTTGCTGGCCGGCCTGGTCGGCCTCCATGCGGCCCCCATTACATTGCGCGTCGGGTATTTCCCCAACGTCACCCATGCCCAGGGTATCATCGGAGCGCACTCGACGCGCCAGGGACAGGGCTGGTTCGAGCAGCGCCTCGGGCCGGATGTCGTCGTGCAGTGGTATCCGTTTAATGCCGGCCCGAGCGCCATGGAGGCGATTTTTGCCGGCACGATCGACCTGACGTACGTCGGCCCCAACCCGACGCTCAACGCGTACATCCGCTCGCGCGGCGACGAGATTCGTGTGCTCGCCGGTTCTGCCGAGGGCGGCGCCGCCCTGATCGTCCAGGCCGACGGGCGCATCTCCAAACCGGAGGATTTCAAGGGCCGCAAACTCGCCACGCCCCAGCTGGGTAACACCCAGGATGTCGCGGCCCGCGCCTGGTGCAAAAAGCAGGGCTTCGCCGTCACGCTGACCGGTGGCGATGTGCAGATCATCCCGACCGCCAATCCCGACCAGCTCGCGCTTTTCAAGCAGGGTCGCATCGACGCCGTGTGGACTGTCGAGCCCTGGGTTTCCCGCCTGGAGCAGGAGGCCGATGGCAAGGTGTATATCGATCAAAAGGACGCTCTGACAACCATCCTCGTTTCCTCCGTGAAACTCCTGCGGGAGCGCCCGGAGCTGGCCACCAAGTTTGTCGCTGCGCACGTGGAGCTGACGAAGTGGCTCGGCGAGCATCCGGAGGATGCCCGCGAGCAGGTGCGCG
>MWDT01000636.1 GCA_002070825.1 Verrucomicrobia bacterium ADurb.Bin122 | reverse complement strand
GCTCAGCGCGAGCGCGTCGTCGTTGACGGCGAAATTCGTGCCCAGCGTTTTCCCGGCGAGCAGCCGCTGCAGGTCATCGGCGCTGTGCCGGCCCAGCCCGCCAGCGATAAAGGTGCTCGTGGCAAACACCGACAGCCCCGGCTGGTTCTTCGGTTCCGTGAGCTGGCCATTGCCGATGCGCACCGCCACGTGCACCTGGTTGGCCTCGAAATCGGTCTTCTTCAGATTGAGCCGGACGCCGTTGGCAAACGTGATGAGCGTGGCGTCGAGATCTTCCACGCGACGCGATTCCGTCACGGTGCCCGCCGGGCCGAACTCGGTGTAGGAAAACGCCGCCTCGGCGATCTTCGCCGGCGCCGCAACCGGCTCCGCCTTTGCGCGCTCGTAGGCCTGCGCGACCACGGCCGGGGCATCGCCCTCGATCTGCGCATTGCCGACGACGAGGACATGACGTTGCGGCACGCTCCAGGCGGCACGCAGCGCCTCGGTGCAGGCCTCGGGCGTCACCTCGGCGAGCTTCGGTCCATAGAGCTCCAGCTCCGTCTCCGGCGTGGTGAAAACGTTATCGTCTGCCACGCTGTCGGAGATTGCCTGCGCGAGCTCGGGCGAGCGACGGGTGCTGGCCGTCTTCACGGCTTTCTCCAGCCCCTCACGCATGTTGGCGACAGCCTCGGCGAGCTCGGCCTTTTGGAAACCGTGTTCCAACGCGCGCCGCAGCTCGTGCTCGGCGACGCCCAACGCCGCCTGCCACTGCTCCGGTTTGCACATCAACTCGATCGAGGCCTCGCGGTAGAAATCGAGCACCTCCTGCACGCTGGCCTGCCCACCGAGGAACGGCACGCCCTCCTCTTTCGCCAGAATCGCGATACGGCGGTTGAGCATCGCCAACGCCAGTCCGCGCGGCAGGTATTTCAAACGATTCACGCTCGTATCGGCCTCCTTGGAGTACGGCGAGAGCGCCATGATCGTGACCGTCGTTGCCGGTGCCTCGCGCTCGAAATGAGCAAACGTGCGCACGCCCTCAAATTTGGTGAGGCTGCCTGGGTTTGGCTCCGGCAGAGCCGGCGCACGATCTTTCACCGCGGCCATCGCCTCGGTGAGTTGTTTTTCCACCTGCGCCGGATCGAAATCGCCCACGGCCACCACCGCGATGCGCTCGGGGCGGTACCAGGTGTCGTAGAAATGCACGAAATCATCGCGCTGGACCTGCTCGATCACCTCCTTCGTGCCGATCGGCATGCGCTGGCTCAGCAGCGTGTCGGGCAGGGCAAACCCGAGCATCGCCATCATCATCCGGTACTGGACGGTGTCGCGTGTGCGCATCTCCGCCAGGATGATCGGACGCTCCTTCTCCACCGACTTCTGCTCCAGAAGCAGTCCTCCGGCGTAGTCAGAAAACACGCGAAAGCCCTCGGCGAGCGTCTCAGCCTTCGTGTCCGGCAGATCG
>MWDT01000635.1 GCA_002070825.1 Verrucomicrobia bacterium ADurb.Bin122 | reverse complement strand
GACGCGGGCGATGGTGGCCACCTGTCCGAGCGGCACATAGCCGCCGGTGCTGCGCGCCACCGGGATGGCGGCGAGTTTGTCGATGTCCTCGCGCTCGGGCCGGTCGAGGCGCACCTGGACGGGCCAGCGTTCGCGTCCGCGGATCGTGGTGGTGACGGTTTTTCCGCCGAGGCCGACCTCGGCGGCGGTCAGCACATCCTCCGCGCTCACCGCGTAGCGGGCGAGTGCGGCGCGATCCACGGAGATTTCCAGATAGGGTTTACCCTGGGCGCGCGACGGGGCGACGCCGGTGGCGCCGGGCACGCGCTCAAGGACGGCGGCGATCTCAAAGGCCTTTTGCTGGAGCGCGGAGAGGTCGTCGCCGTACACCTTCACGCCGAGCTGGGCGCGGATGCCGGTCGAGAGCATGAGGATTCGGTTCTCGATTGGCTGGAGAAAACCAGGGGCGTAGCCGGGGACGGCGGTGAGCCGTTGTTGAAGTTCGGCGACGAGCTGGGCCTTGGTCATGCCCGGTCGCCACTGGTCGGTGGGCTTGAGCATGATGGTCGTCTCGATCATCTCGACGGGGGCGGGATCGGTGGGCGTGTCGAACCGGCCGAGTTTGCCGGTGACCGAGGCGACCTCGGGCATTTGCCGGATGGTGCGGTCCTGCCAGGCCATGATGCGTTTGACCTCGGTGAACGACGTGCTCGGCACGAGCACAGGCATGAAAAGGAGGCTGCCTTCCTCCAGCGTGGGCATGAACTCGCTGCCGAAGCCGCGCGCCCACGCCGGGTCGCCGAGCGAGGTGCGCCACGGGCGCGGCAGGCCAAAGGCGATCACGAGGCAGCACGCGAGGAGCGCGACGGCGAGGGACAGCACGGTCTTGCGCGCGCGCAGCGCCCAGTCGAGGACGGGGTCGTAGATCGCGAGCAGGGCGCGCATGAGCCAGTTGCGGTCCTCGTTGTGAAACGGGCCGCGGACGAGCAGCGTGCAGAGCACCGGCACGAGCGTCACGGCGAGCAGCGTCGCGCCGACCATCGCGAAGGTCTTGGTCCAGGCCAGCGGGTGGAAGAGTTTTCCCTCCTGGCCGGTGAGCGCGAAGATGGGCACGAAGGCCAGCACGATGATGCCCATCGCGAAGAAGATCGGCCGGCCGACTTGTTGCGAGGCCGCCAGCACCGTGTGCCAGGTCTCGTCGGCGGTGAGGCGACGGCCGCGCGCGGTCTCGGCCTGCTCGCAATGCCGGATCACGTTTTCCGTGGTCACGATGCCGGCATCCACCAGCACGCCGATGGCGATGGCGATGCCGGTGAGCGACATGATGTGCGAGGTGATGCCGAACTCCTTCATCAGGATAAACGCGATCAGGATCGAGGCCGGTAGCGGCAGCGTGACCGTCAGGATGCTGCGGAAGTGAAACAGAAACAGGATGTGCACCAGCGTGACCAGAATCACGGCCTCCCAGAG
>MWDT01000634.1 GCA_002070825.1 Verrucomicrobia bacterium ADurb.Bin122 | reverse complement strand
CTTTATGAAACAATTCATCCGTTCGTTACTCAGTGCCGCCGCCTTTGCGGCCATCGTCACGTGTGGCCAGGCCGCAGAATCCGAGCCTCAAAATACGGCGCCAGACACGCCGGTGGCGCAGACTGCGGATACCGAGCTGGGGGCGCTGGTGCAGAAGATTCAGGCGAAGCTCCAGGCGGGCGAAGCCTCCGAGACCCTGCTGGCCGATGAGATCAAGGGCTTCGACGAGATCCTGGCCAGGCATGCTGGCGAGAAGACGGATGCAGTGGCAGAGGTACTTGTGGCGAAGGCGATGTTGTACGTGCAGGTTTTGGAGGACTTGGACAAGGCGCTGGTCGCTCTTAAACAACTCGCGGCAGATTTTCCGGAGACGAAGTGGGGTAAGGAGGCGCCTCGCTCGATCATCGAAGTCGAGGAGATGAACGCCAAGTTGAAGATGTCTGCGGCTCTACGGCCGGGCGTGGAGTTTCCCGATTTTTCCGTCACCGACACGGATGGAAATCCCCTGTCGCTGGCACGCTTCAAGGGGAAGTTGATACTCGTCGATTTTTGGGCGACTTGGTGCGGCCCTTGCGTGGCGGAGATGCCCAATGTCGTCGCGGCCTACCAAAAATATCACGAGCTCGGGTTTGAGGTGATCGGCGTCAGTCTCGACAAGGACGAGGACGCTCTGAAGCGCTTCGTGAAGGAGAATAAAATGATCTGGCCTCAGTTCTTTGACGGGCAGGGCTGGCGCAATGCGCTCGCGACGAAGTATGGCATCCAGAGCATCCCGGCGACTTTCCTCATCGATGGGGATGGCAAGATCGTCGCAAAAGATCTGCGCGGCAGGGCACTGGAAGCTGAACTGGCCCGCCGGTTGGAGAAAAAATAAGTCGTGGCCACCTCTCGCGTCGTGAGGCCGTATGCTTCATGGCGCGGCGCTGCGGGCTCAGGTCGCGCGTGTGTTCCCCTTGGCCAGCAGTTCCTGGACCCAGCGCCGGTGAGGGCCGGAGAGTGTGATGTTTTCCAACTCGGCCAGCGGCACCCAGACCAGCCCGTCGGCCAGGTCGCCTCGTGGCGACGGTGCCGGGTAAATGGTCTCGGTGATTTGAAATCGCGTGATGCTGCGCCGCTTCTGCGCGAGCGGTGCGACGCCGGTGAAGTGTGCCGGGGCCAGCCCGAGATGTTCGGCGGCGGGCAACTCGTGGAGATGCGCGAGCCGGCGTGCCTGCGCGGTGGCGCGGTGAAGCAGCAGTCGGCCGGCGTGCACGCACCACACGCGAGTGACCTCGCGGCGCTCGATGCGTTTCGCGGCGAGGCGTGGCAGCGATTCCGGCGAGCCGGCATTCTGGCCTGCACAGAGTGTGCGGACGGGGCAGCGATCGCACGCCGGGTTGGCCTTGGTGCAGATGGTCGCGCCGAGCTCCATCATGGCCTGATTGTGGTCGCCCGGTTCCTTCGGGTTGAGC
>MWDT01000633.1 GCA_002070825.1 Verrucomicrobia bacterium ADurb.Bin122 | reverse complement strand
ACGCGCATGACGACGGCGCTCGTGGCGAGCACGAGCACGAACATCGTCACCGCGATGGCGGTGGCGCGGCCGATTTGAAACTCCTTGAACATGGTCGTGACGAGCAGCGTGCCCAGAGTGTGGGTACCCGTGGCCGGATCCTGCGAGGTGAGCAGCCAGATCATCTCAAAGGCGTTGAGGCCGCCGATCACGAGGAAGACGGCGGAGATCGCCACCACCTCCCAGATGAGAGGCAGCGTGATCGTGAAAAACTGCCGCACGGGCGAGGCGCCATCGAGATCGGCGGCCTCGTAGAGATCGGCGTCGATGCCCTCCATCGCGGCGAGGTAGAGGATCAGGTTAAACCCGCACGCCGACCACAGGTAGATCGGGATGAGCGCGTGGTAGAGATTGGCCTGCGAGAGCCACGGATAGCCGGCGAACGACTGGAGCCAGGCGCTGCCGGTCAGTTGCCCGAGCGCGACGAGGCTGGCGTTGACCAGGCCGCCGTGCGGTTCGTAGGCGTTCATCCAGAGAAGCGTCGCCGCGATGCCGCCGAGGAGATTGGGGAACAGGAGCACGGCGCGGAAAATCTTCGCGCCCCAGACTCCGCGATGGATGAGCGTGGCGAGCCCGAGGGCGAGCGGCACCACGGTGAGCGCCGGCACGACGACGAGGTAGAGATTGTTGCGCAGCGCGTGCCAGAACGCGTCGCTCTCGAAGAGCAGCCAGCGGAAGTTGAAAAGCCCGGCCCAAGTGCGGTCGCCCAAGCCGTCCCAGTGGACAAACGCCCACGCAAACGCGGCGAGTCCGGGCAGCACGACAAGTCCGCCGTAGAGGAGCAGCGCGGGGCCCACGAAGCCCAGCGCGGTGGCGTGCTTCAAGCGGCCGAAATGCAGGCCGCGCTCGGAGGCGTCGGCGCGATGCTTCGCCGCGCGAAGTTTGCTCCAGGCGCACCAGGCGAGGACACCCGCCACGGCGCCGAGGCCGGCGAGCAGCAACGTGCCGGCCCACGGGTGACGCATTTTCACGGTCGGCGTGCGCTTGTCGCGTTCGCGCTCGGCCTGCGCGGCGGCTTCGAGCTTGGCGCCAAACTGCTCGGGCGTGTCGAGCCCGGTGAAAAGCCGGTAGCGCGCGTCGGTCATGATCTGCATGAGCGCGGGCGGCTGGAGCATGTTGGGCGGCACGGAAAAGGCGCCGGCGGCGCGCTCGATCATCGACGCGGTGTCGCGCATCTGCGGCGAGAAGGCGCTTTGCGGCACGCCCTTGATCGCGACCGGAGAATCGACCTGCCGGACAAACGCCTCGGCGCGGGCACGCGAAGTGAGGAAGCGGAAGAAATCCACCGCGAGGCGCTCCTTCGCCGGGTCGCCTTTTTGAAAGAGGAAGAAGTACTCGCCGCTGGTCTGGAGCGTGGTCGGATCGACGATGCCGTCGGGGCAGGCGGGGAAGTTCATCGCGCCGAGCTCGAAG
>MWDT01000632.1 GCA_002070825.1 Verrucomicrobia bacterium ADurb.Bin122 | reverse complement strand
GGGCCGGCGATGGAGACGTACTCGCCTTTCTCGATCTTGAGGTGCACGCCGTCGAGCGCGTGGGTTTCAACCTCGTCGGTGAGGAAGACTTTGGTGATGTCGGACATTTCGATGAGGGAGGCCATGGTGGTGGATTTTGGGAGTTGGGAGGAAAGGGGGAGTTTCAGTTGAGGCGGACGCGGTCGGTGGAGTCGTGTTGAGACATGTCGGAGAGGATGACGCGGTCGCCGGGCTGGAGGCCGTCGAGGACTTCGATGGTGTTGACAGAGGCGCGGCCGAACTTGACCGGGCTGCGGTGGGCGATGTCGCCATCGCTTTCGAGTTTGAAGACGCCGACGGTGCTGTGCTCCTGACCGAAGGCCGGGCGGCCGACGAAGATGACGTCGGGGAGGCGCTCGAGCTCGATGGTGCCGTCGATACTGAGGTCGGGACGCGCGCCCTTCGGGAGGGTGCCGGTGAGGGCGACGTCGACGGTGACGGTGCCATTTTGCACGGACGGATCGATGCGGGCGACGCGGCCTTCGACGATGCCGTTGCGGGTGTCGATCGAGGCGAGCTGGCCGGGCACGATGTCCTTGGCCTGGGTCTCAGCGATGCGGACTTGGGCCTTGAGGCTGGTGGGGTCGGCGACGCGGGCGAGGACGCCGCCGTTGGCGATTTGTTCGCCGACTTCGAGGGCCATGGTCTGGAGGACGCCGGTGAGGCCGGCGCGGACTTTGAGGGCATCGCACTCTTCGCGGCGGAGCTGGGTCTGGGCGCGCTGGCGGTTGACCTCGGCCTGCTTCACGGCGAGCTGGAGCTGCATGGACTCTTGCGTGAAGGCGTAGCGTTTTTTGGCGATTTCGTGGCGGGTGGCGGAGTCTTCGGCTGCGACCTGGGTGCGGCGGCGTTCGAGGCCGGAGACGAGGCCGTCCTTGAAGAGTTCTTCGGTGACCTCGGCCTGGAGCTTGGAGGTCTCGTACTCGGACTTGGCGCGGGCGAGCTCGGACTCCATCGCGAGCAGATCGCTGCCGAGGCGGACGTTGAGGTTGGTAAACTCGGCTTCGGCGGCCTGGAGCTGGGAGTCGGCGGCTTCGGCGGCCTGGATCACGTCGGGGTTGGCCAGTTCGACGATAATGGAGTCGGGCGTGACGGGGGCGCCGGCTCGCAGGACGATGCGGTCGACGCGGCCCGCGCTGCGCGAGGTGACGATGCGGATGTTTTCCGGGACGAGGGAACCGATGCCGCGGACTTGGCGGACCATCGGGCCACGTTTGACGGTGTCGACCCACACGAGATTGCGGTCGATGGCTGGGGCGGCGGGTTTGAGGCTGGAGATCGCAATGGTAGCGATCACCATCGCGGCCACACCGATGCCCACGTAGAGGGTCATCTTGCGGCGTTTTTTCTTAGCGAGATCAGGGCGGGCAATATCCATGTTGCCCACTCTCTTTGCAGGGGGTGTGCCAGATG
>MWDT01000631.1 GCA_002070825.1 Verrucomicrobia bacterium ADurb.Bin122 | reverse complement strand
CTTTATGAAACAATTCATC
Source organism: Verrucomicrobia bacterium ADurb.Bin122 (assembly GCA_002070825.1). Lineage (GTDB taxonomy): Bacteria > Verrucomicrobiota > Verrucomicrobiia > Opitutales > Opitutaceae > MWDT01. The sequence goes on along the minus strand of MWDT01000631.1, from coordinate 1,434 downwards.
CGTTCGTTACTCAGTGCCGCCGCCTTTGCGGCCATCGTCACGTGTGGCCAGGCCGCCGAATCTGAGACGCAAAACGCTGCGCCCGGCGCGCAGGTGGTCCAGGCTGCCGACGCCGAATTGGGCGCGTTGGTGCAGAAGATCCAGGCAAAGCTCCAAGCGGGCGAAGCCTCCGAGGCCCTGCTGGCCGATGAGATCAAGGGATTCGACGACATTCTGACACGGCATGCCGGCGAGAAGACGGATGCGGTGGCCGAGGTCCTCGTCGCCAAAGCCATGTTGTACGTGCAGGTCTTGGAGGATTTGGATAAGGCGCTGGTCGCCCTCAAGCGGTTGGCCGCCGAGTTCCCCGAGACGAAGTGGGGCAAGGAGGCGCCGCGCTCGATCATCGAAGTCGAGGAGATGACCGCCAAGTTGAAGATGTCGGCCGCGCTGAGGCCGGGCGCGGAGTTTCCCGATTTTGCCGTCACGGATACGGAGGGGAATCCCCTGTCTTTGGCGCGTTTCAAGGGGAAGCTCGTGCTCGTAGACTTTTGGGCGACTTGGTGCGGGCCGTGCGTGGCGGAGATGCCCAACGTCGTCGCGGCCTATCGGAAATACCATGAGCGCGGATTCGAGGTGATCGGAGTCAGCCTCGATAAGGACGAGGAGGCCATGAAGCGCTTCGTGAAGGAAAACAAAATGAGCTGGCCGCAGTTCTTCGACGGTCAGGGCTGGGGCAACGCGCTCGCGGCCAAGTACGCGATCCAGAGCATCCCGGCGACTTTTCTCGTGGATGCGGATGGCAAGATCGTCGCGAAAGATCTGCGCGGCGCGGCCCTTGAGGCTGAGCTCGCTCGCCGGTTGGAGAAGAAATAAGTCGCCCAGTCCACATTTCGCGCCGTGAAGCGGAGTGCGTCATGGCGCGGCTGCGCATCTCAGGCTGAGGCGTGCTTTGTCTTGGCGAGAAGTTCGCGGACCCAGCGGCGGTGCGGACCGGAGAGCGTGACATTTTCCAACTCTGTGATCGGCGTCCAGACTAGCTCGGCGGCCAGTTTGCCACGTGGCGCAGGCGTGGCGTAAATCGTCTCGGTGATCTGAAAGCGGGTGATGCTGCGCCGCTTTTGCGCGAGCGGCGCGATGTCTGCGAAATGCGCGGGCGTCAGGCCGAGGTGTTCGGCGGTGGGCAACTCGTGGAGGTGCGCGAGTCGGCGGGCGTGGGCCGTGGCGCGGTGGAGCAGCAGTCGCTCTGCGTTGAGGCACCATACGCGCGTGACTTCGCGGCGTTCCATGCGTTTCGCGGCGAGGCGTGGCAACGACTCCGGCGAGCCGGCATTCTGGCCTGCGCAGAGTGCCTGCACCGGACAGCGATCGCAGGCCGGATTGGCCTTGGTGCAGATGGTCGCGCCGAGCTCCATCATGGCCTGATTGTGGTCGCCCGGTTCCTTCGGGTTGAGC
>MWDT01000630.1 GCA_002070825.1 Verrucomicrobia bacterium ADurb.Bin122 | reverse complement strand
ATCCGCGCCTCCGGTTCTGTGGGTCGAACCCAGCGGCGACAGCATCCTCGCCGCGATACCTTCCTATACGCGCCGCGTGACAGTGCGACAACTCTCGCCGGAGGGTTTCCCTGTTGACACCCTCATGCTCACGGCCGCCCGAAGCAATGAGCCCGACGCGGCCGATGTGGTCGCGCCCATGCCGCCTGGAGAATACGACCTGATGACCACATCGGTGCTCGGGCGGACCACCGCCATCGAGCGGGCGGATCGGTACACAGATGCAAAAACAAGGTTCGAGTTCTTTCCCCGAATCGCCGATTCCCGTGTGGAGCTGGCGCCCGGATATCGTCGGGTGGGATCGGCGGCAGGCATTGTGTGGGCCTTGCTGGGCGCCGCTGCGATTGCAGGCGGAGCGGCGATGACGGCACGCTTGGCGCGGCGCCGGGCCCCTCGCTGACAGTGGGCAATAGCGCATAATTCGCATCTTGCGGCCAAACATAAGACTGCGGCGCCGGCAACCGGCCGGTACCGTAGTCTTTTGCTTTCTGGGAAGGGATGCACAGTGCGTGTGATGATGATCAGCTGGGAGTACCCGCCGCGAGTAGTGGGCGGGCTGGCGCGGCATGTTCAGGAACTCGCGAGAGCGATGGCGGAGAGCGCAGAAGTGCATGTAGTGACCTGCGCGGTGGAGGGCAGCGGTTCGGTCGAGCGCGACCGGGGCGTATGGGTGCACAGGGCCAGCCCGATAGGGCCTCTGGTAGACGATTTCATGTCATGGGCGATGCAGCTTTCTCACGCTCTACTTGCCTGCGGTTGCACGGTTGCCGTGCGCGGCGGGCCGTTCGACATTGTACATGCTCATGATTGGACCGCGGCGCTGGCCGGCGCCGGACTCAAGCGCGAAATGGGCCTTCCCCTTCTGGCCACGATCCATGCCACTGAATTTGGGCGCAACGGAGGCCTCTGCACTCCCGCACAGCGCCGGATATCGGATCTGGAGTGGTTTCTCTGCTATGAGGCGTGGCGGGTGATCGTATGCTCGCTGCACATGCAGAGCGAGGTAATGGGGGTGTTCGGGCTGCCCGCCGATAAGGTGCGCGTCATGCCAAATGGCGTGGACGCCGAGCAGTTCGCCCAGGCACTTTCGTACCGCAGTTGGGGCGGTGCGGGCGGCGCGGACGACAGCATCATACTCTTCGTCGGAAGGCTTGTGCACGAAAAGGGCGTGCACACACTGATCGAAGCGATGCCCAAGATACTGAAATACTGGCCGGGCGCCAGGCTTGTGATCGCAGGCAGAGGGCCGGCTGAGGAAAGCCTGCGCCAGCTGGCCGCGGGCCTGGGCCTTGGAGGCAGCGTGTCAATGGTCGGCTTCATTCCAGATGATGAGCGCAATCGGCTGTATGGCATGGCCGCGGTCGCGGTAGTGCCCAGCCTCTACGAGCCTTTCGGAATCACGGCACTTGAAGCC
>MWDT01000629.1 GCA_002070825.1 Verrucomicrobia bacterium ADurb.Bin122 | reverse complement strand
TTCTCCTTGTCCACCACGTAGCGGACCTTCGGCTGCGGCGCCTCGACGTACCAGTCGAGGTCCACGACGCCCGTGGCCTTTTCCATGATGTCGCGCACGGCGGTGGCCAGCGCGAGCCGGCTCTCGTCGGTCGGTCCGTAGATTTCGGCGACCATCGTCTGGAGCACGGGCGGGCCGGGCGGCACCTCGGCGACGGCGACCGCCGCGCCGTACTTGGCGGCGATGGCGGCGACGGCCGGGCGCACGCGTTTGGCGATGTCGTGGCTTTGGTGCGAACGCTCGCCCTTGCCCACGAGGTTGACCTGCACGTCGGCCACGGTCGGGCCGCGGCGCAGGAAGTAGTGGCGCACGAGTCCGTTGAAATTAAACGGCGCGGCGGTGCCGGCGTAGATTTGCACGTCGCGCACCTCGGGCTCGCGGCGGACGGCGTCGGCCATCTCGCGGGCGATGCGGGCGGTGTGTTCGAGCGTGGTGCCCTCGGGCGTGTTGAGCACGATCTGGAACTCCGACTTGTTGTCGAAGGGCAGCATCTTGATCTTCACGGCGCCGATCAGCACGAGGCCGCCGGCGAGCGCGAGCAGGCCGACGATGCCGCCGAGAAACGCCCAGCGCACGCGAGCCCGGTCGAGCAGCGGCTCCATCACGCGGTGATAGAGGCGCGTGGACCAGTCGTCGGGCGCGTGGTCGTTGTCGTGCGCGGTCGCGGCGGAGCCGGCGGCGGGCAGGTGGCGCTTGAGCACGCGGACCGCGGCCCACGGCGTGATGGTAAACGCGATCGCCAGCGAGAAGAGCATGGCGGCGGTGGAGCCGATCGGGATCGGGCGCATGTACGGGCCCATCAGGCCGCCGACAAACGCCATCGGCAGGATCGCGGCGATCACGGCTCAGGTGGCCAGGATGGTCGGGTTGCCCACTTCGTCGACGGCTTCGAGCGCGACTTGCATGAGCGGCTTTTTCTCCGCACCGGGCAGGCGCACGTGGCGCACGATGTTTTCGACGACCACGATGGCGTCGTCCACCAGGATGCCGATGGAGAAGATCAGCGCGAAGAGCGTGATGCGGTTGAGCGTGTACCCGTAGAGGTAAAAAACCAGCAGCGTGAGCGCGAGGGTCGAGGGGATGGCGAGGAGCACGACGAGCGATTCGCGCCAGCCGAGGAAAAACAGGATGAGCAGCGCCACGCCGAAGACGGCGATGCCCATGTGCAGCAGCAGCTCGTTGCTCTTTTCGGCGGCGGTGTGGCCGTAGTCGCGCGTGATCGTCACCGTCACGTCGTCGGGCAGCAGCGTGCCGCGGAGCGTGTCGACTTTGGCGAGCACGGTGTTGACGACGTCGATGGCGTTGGCGCCGGGGCGCTTCGCGAGCGAGAGCGTGACGGCGGCCTCGGGCGCGCCGGTGTTGCCGAGGTGCAGCACGTAGTTGGCGGGCTCCTCGGCGGAGTCGGCGATGGTGGCG
>MWDT01000628.1 GCA_002070825.1 Verrucomicrobia bacterium ADurb.Bin122 | reverse complement strand
GAGAAGATGCCGGCGTTTTCCTTGATGCCCGCGTTGAAGAGCGTGGCCTTCATGATCTCGGGGTCGGCCTTGATGAACGGCGGATCGCAGAGCATGACGCCGTACGGCGTGGCGCAGCGGTCCTTCATCGTCTTGAGCGCCTGCGTCGCCTGGGCGGGCGTGGCGGCGCCGGACATGACGCCCCAGACCTGGGTGTTCATGTACACCTGGCCTTCGGGGAAATTTTTCGTGCCGTAGATGGTGCCATCCTGGCCGACGGCCCAGATGAACCACTCGCCGTCCCAGCACACTTTCTGGATCTTCTCGTCGAGTTTCTTGAGCTCGGCGCGCGCCCAGGCGGCTTCCTCGGGCTTGCCGAGTTTGTCCGCGATGCCGGCGTAGACATCGAGGCCGAAGCGGACCTGGAAGGCGACGAACACGCTCTCGCCGTGGTAGCCGAGGCGGATGCAGTCGTTCCAGTCGGCGGCGAGGCCGCAGGGCAGGCCGTTGCGGCCGGTGCGCTCGAGGTTGAACTCGAGGCCGCGGCGCAAGTGACCGAGCACGGTCGCCTCGCCCTTGTCGGCGTACGGGAGGACCTTGTTGTAGAAGGCGAGATCGCCGGTCTCGGCGACGAAGGCCGGGATGGCGTTGAAGAACCACAGGCAGTCGTCGGAGCGGTACTCCTCGTCGGGCGGCGGCGGCTCTTTGCCGGGCTTGTGCGAGAAGGGCTTGATGACGGGGATGGCGCCGCCGTTGGAGAGCTGGCCGGTGAGCATGAGCTCGAGGCGCTGTTGCACGCCGGTCTTGAGCAGCGGGATCGCGCCAAGCATGTCCTGCACGGTGTCGCGGAAGCCGAGGCCGTCGCGCTCGCCGTTGTACACGAGCGAGGCGGAGCGGGACCAGGCGTAGGTGATGAGCGCGTTGTAGGCATTCCACACGTTGACCATGTGGTCGAACTCCTTGTCGGGCGTCTCGACCTGGAGGTTGGCGAGCGGGGCGTGCCAGGCGGCCTTGAGTTTCTGCAACTCGGCCTCGCAGCGGGCGCTGTTGCCAAACTCGGCGACGGTCTTCTTGCCGTGGCTGCCCACGGTGCCGAGGCCGAGCATCACGATGAGCTCGCGCGTCTCGCCGGGGGCGAGCACGAGATCGGCCTGCTGGCCGCCGACGACGTTATCGCCTTCGGCGAGGAAATTGGAGCACTGGCCCTTCACGACGACCTCGGGCGCGGCGTAGCCGCCGTAGGTGCCGAGGAATTTTTCACGCACGGTCTCGACGCCGGCGAGCGGAGCGCCGGTGAGCGCCATCCAGGTGCGGTTGCAACCGGTCAGATCCTTGCCGTCGAAATCGAAGTTCGGATTGCAGGTGATGCCGAGGATGCCGTCCTCCAGCGTGGCCCGCGTGATGAAGAGCGAGTACTGGAGGTTGGTGAGATCCTGAAACGTGTGCCAGAGGTTGGCGAATTCGCAGTAGGTGAAGA
>MWDT01000627.1 GCA_002070825.1 Verrucomicrobia bacterium ADurb.Bin122 | reverse complement strand
CGGTGCGGCGCAACTCATCGTGGGATTTGTGATCGTCGGCGATGCGCCGCGCCGGGTGCTTCTGCGTGGCGTCGGTCCGAGCCTGTTGGCGGATTCGCCCGAGCTCACCGGGTTGGTTTTGGAAAACCCGACTTTGCAGCTAAACCGATACACGCCGTCGCAGATCACAAAGTGGACAGTGGTGGGCGCCAACGACGACTGGGGCGGGGCAACCACGCTCGCGGAGACGATGCACGCAGTCGGCATGTCTGCGCTACCCGCGGCCTCGAAGGACGCCGTGCTGTTGGTGGACCTGCCGCCCGGAATTTATACGGCGCAGGTCACTGGTGTGGGCGACACGACCGGCATCGCCCTGGTGGAAATCTACGAGGCGCCTTGACCGACCGTTACGATCCTGCGGTGCCCGTGTGCTCGGGCACCGCGTGCCGGACGTGCCCGGGCGATTGTCGGTTTAGTACGGGATGATCTCGACGCTCTTGTAGAAGACCTCGGCGCCTTCGGACTGGAGAAGAATCTTGCCGGAGGAGACGCTGGCCTTGGTGGCGGAGTTGACGAGGTGGCCGTTGACGTAGTGCTCGATCTGGTCGCCGTTGCAGACGATCTCGATGACGTTCCACTCGCCGCGCGGGTTTTCGAAGTTGGCCGTGCGCGGGATGTGTTTCATGCCCCACTCGGTTTTCCACGGATGCGGGCTTTCGACCATCGTGCCGACGCACCAGAAGTCGCCGCAGTCCTCTTCCTGCACCTGGCACTCGATGGACTTGGGCCAGACGACGTCGGTCTCGGCGGCGCCGAAATGATAGAGGATGCCGCTGTCGCGCCGGGCGGTCTCGCGGGGAGCGTAGCGGTGCTCGCCCCACTTAAAGACGGCTTTCAGGTAATAGTTGGAAAACGACTCCTCGGTGGCGACGTAGCCGAAGTGTTTCCCTTCGATGTGGAGCAGGCCGTCCTCGACCTTGAAGTTGTCCTCGGGGTCGGAGTTCTTGCCGGACTTTTCGAGGAAGGAATACCAGCCGGTGAGGTCGCGGCCGTTGAGCAGCTGGCGCGTGTGCAGCTCGCGAATCCAGATGTTGCGGAAGGAGACGGGGCAGCCGTGGTCCTGCAACGCGAGCGGCTGCTTGAAGGCGTGTTTCTCGTACTTGGGCTGGCCGATCCAGGCGGCGGGGCCCTTGATCTCGACGTGGTCCTGCACGAGCACACCGTTGTGCAGCACGGTGACGTAGGCGGGCGTGCGCACGGTGCCGTCGTTGTTGAAGCGCGGCGCGGAGAAAACGATGTCGTAGGTCTGCCATTCGCCGGGAGCGCGCGAGGCGTTTACCTGCGGGATGTGCTGCTTGTACACCGAGGCGGCCTGGCCGTTGACGTAGGTTGGGTTGTTGTGGCTGTCGAGGATCTGCACCTCGTAGCGGTTTTGCAGATAGACGCCGCTGTTGCCGCGGTTTTGCCCCTCGCCGGT
>MWDT01000626.1 GCA_002070825.1 Verrucomicrobia bacterium ADurb.Bin122 | reverse complement strand
AGCACCGGCGCGATGATGAAATACGTGCGCGCCACCACGGCCCCGTACTTCCTCATGCTCACCGAGTGCGGCCTCGTCGGACGCCTCGAAGTCGAGGAGCCCGGAAAGAATTTCGTCGGCGGCTGCCGACTTTGCCCGTACATGAAACTCAACTCGCTCGAAAAGATCCGCGACGTGCTGGCCGCCCCACGGCCGCACCAAGTGGTGACGCTCGACGACGACCTGCGCCGCCGCGCGGCGCGCTGCATTGAAAGGATGTTCGAACTTGCACCCACGGACTGAACACTTGATCGACCTCGCCCTCGAAGAGGATGCCGGCCTCGGCGACGTCACCAGCCGCGCGATCTTCGCGCATAATCACCGCACCAGCGCCTACATCGAGGCGAAGCAGGATCTCGTGATCTGCGGTCTCGAAGTCGCCGCCGGCGTCTTCACCCGCGTCGATTCCGCGCTGAAGGTCGAGCTGACCGCGCACGACGGCGATTTCGTGAAAAAGGGCGGCATCGTCCTGCGCGTCTCCGGGCCCACGGCCTCGGTGCTCACCGCGGAGCGCACGGCGCTCAATTTCATCCAGCGCCTCTCCGGCATCGCCACGCTCTCGCGCAAGTTTGCCGAGGTCGCCAAGCCGCTCGGCGTCCGCGTCGTCGACACGCGCAAGACCACGCCCGGCTACCGCGAGCTGGAGAAGTACGCCGTCCGCACCGGCGGCTGCCACAACCACCGCTACTCGCTCGGCGAACACGTTCTCATCAAGGACAACCACATCGCCGCCGCCGGCAGCCTGACCGCCGCCGTGCAACGCGTGCGCGATGCCGCCCCGCACACCGCCAAGATCGAGGTCGAGACCAAGACGCTCGCCGAGGTCCGCGAGGCCGTGCGCGTCGGCGCCGAGGTCATCATGCTCGACAACATGACGCCCGACCAGATCCGCGCCTCCGTGGCCGCCATCGCCGGCGCCGCGATCATCGAGGTGTCTGGTGGCGTGCGCTTCGAGACGCTGCGCGATTTCGCGGTGCTCGGCATCGATGTGATTAGCATCGGTGCGCTCACGCACTCGGCGCCCTCGGTCGATCTGAGCCTCACCGTGCCGATGCCCAAGCCCGCCAAAAAGCCGGCCGCCAAAAAGCCCGCGACCAAGAAACCGGCCGCAAAGGCCAAGGCGAAGAAGCGCCGCGCGGCCTGATGACCACGAGCCCGGCGCAGTGTTTCTCACGGAGGTGCTGAGCGAGATGCCGGCACTCCTCCGTGCGCTCTACGCCTCGGTGGTTCATTCCTTTTTTCCATGAACGTCATCCGTACCGATTGCCTTGTGATTGGCGCCGGCCTCGCCGGCTGCGCGTACGCGCTGCAGGCCGCGCAACGCGGACTCGACGTGCAACTGCTCTCCTTGAACGGCCCGCTCTCCGCCAACAGCGACTGGGCCCAGGGCGGCATCATCTACAGCGTCAACTCCGACCCGG
>MWDT01000625.1 GCA_002070825.1 Verrucomicrobia bacterium ADurb.Bin122 | reverse complement strand
TTATCGACCTTGGCGTAGCCGTAGCCGGGCAGATCGATCAGGCACCACTCGTTGTTGATGAGGAAAAAATTGATGAGCCTCGTCTTGCCGGGGGCGTCGGAGACTTTCGCCAGTTCCCGCCGGCCGGTGAGCATGTTGACGAGGGAGGATTTGCCGACGTTGGAGCGGCCGATGAGGGCAAACTCGCGCAGCGCCGTCTCGGGGCATGAATCGAGATCGGGAGCGCTGAGTTGAAAGAGGGCGGAGTTGATTTTCATAAAATGGGAGGGGCGCCCGGAGCGCCGGCAGACACTTTGCGCCAGCCCTGTGCGAAAAAGCGACCACCGTTATGCGCCGGCTGCTTGGAGTACGGCGCCCGGACGTGCGCGCGGGAATCTTTCCCGCAAGTTCGCGCTCATTTTCCCGGGATTGGAGGCGGCGTTTTTTGATAATCTTTTTCCCGCGGCTAGTGCAGCCAGCATAGTTCGCTTTGGTAACTGATCGCCGACGGAAACCAGCTCCGTCGGCGGTTTTGTTTTTCGGCGACGCCGTGGCGTCAGAGCCCGAGCAGGCTGCCGTTTTGTTTCAGCCAGCGTTCGGCGTCGCGCCAGGCGGGATAGCTTTGCTCGACGCGCGTCCAGAAGCGCGGGGAGTGGTTCATCTCCTGCAGGTGCACCAACTCGTGGTGGATGATGTAGTCGCGGACGGAGTCGGGCGTCTGGATGAGGCGCCAGTTGAGCGAGATGGTGCCGCTGGCCGAGCAGGAGCCCCAGCGGGAGCGCTGGTTGCGCACCACGATCTGGCGCACGCCGAGGCCGGTCTGCGAGGCCAGTTCCCAAGCGCGGCCGGAGAGCTCGATTTTGGCGAGCCGGAGAAAATGCGATTCGAGTGTAGGGCGGAGGTCGCCTGCCAGCTGCGGCACGCGGAAAGTGTCTGCGCCCAGCCGCACGGAGGGGCGGAGTGCATCCGGGGCGGGGCGGATCTCGGTGGGCGCGCCGCGCCAGAGCACGTGTGTGCCGATGGTCCAGACATCGGCGCCGCGCGGTTTGTGGCTTTGCCGCGAGCGGGCACGCGCGAGCCAGTCGAGGTGTTGTTCGACGAAGCGTCGAGCCTCGCGCTCGCTGCCGCGCAGGGGGATGGTGGCGACGGCCACGCCGTCGCGGCGCAGGGTGAGGCGGTAGTTGCGCGCGCGGAGGCTGCGCTGGAAAACGATCTCGTCGCCGGCCGGAGCGGGCGAGGTCATCGTCAGCGACAGTGGAGCCGGCGCCGTGTGAGGCGCGGGGCTCGCGGGGGCCTCCGGAGCCCGTGGAGCCAGGGGTGAGGGCGGAGCGTGATGGACGCCGGGTTGCGGCGCGAAGAGTCCAAACAAGTCTTGTTGGATTTCAGGGCTCACGAGAGAGCCCATCGGCTACGAAGCGCACGTCCGGTTGTCACGAACGAAAACCGCCCGGAGCGCGGCGGAGGGCGTTAGGAGGCAGTGCCA
>MWDT01000624.1 GCA_002070825.1 Verrucomicrobia bacterium ADurb.Bin122 | reverse complement strand
GCTCACGCGTGCGAGGGCCTCCTCCTTGGACCGCGCGCCGATGTCGATCCACAGGTCGTGGAGCTCGGGCACTTTCTTTCGGTCGGCCTCGTCCATGAGATGGATGGCGCGCTTGCCGGTCACACCTTTGACCGGGCCGTTTTTAGTCTGAATGACGACGCGGCGGCCGGGAATCATGCCGCGGTCATGGCCGCCGATGGTGGAGAAATAGAGGTAGCCGCTTTTGTTGACGTAGGTGAGCAGCAGGCCGAGCTCATCCATGTGGCCGGCAAACATGACGACGGGGTCGCCCTTGGGGTTGAGCGTGGCGAGGCGGTTGCCCATGGCGTCGTTGGAGTAGGCGTCGGCGTGGGGCTGCACGAAGCGGTCGAACACCTGTTGTGCCTCGAACTCGTAGCCGGATGGCGAGCGGGCTTTCAGCAGCGCTTGGAGAAAGGGAGAAACTTCGTACTCGGTGGGCATAAATGAACGTTGCTTTGCGGGGAGGCTGTTATCGAGATTCTAAAACTGAATCCGAAAATGACGATTTATCCCGCTATCGACATCAAGAGTGGCCGGTGTGTCCGCCTGACGCAGGGGCGCGCCGATCAAGAAACCGTGTATTCCGAGAATCCCGCCGAGGTGGCCGCCGAGTTTAAGCAGGCCGGCAGTGCCTGGGTGCATGTGGTGGATCTCGATGGAGCGTTTGCCGGTGAGCCGGCCAATCTGGACAAGGTCGCGGCCATCGTGGCCGTGGGCATGAAGGTGCAACTGGGCGGGGGGCTGCGTACGCGGGCCTCGGTCGAGCGTGCGCTGGGTGCAGGCGTGAGCCGGGTGGTCATCGGCACGCGCGCGGCCGAGAGTGAGGCGTTTGTCGCCGAGCTCGTCGCGGCGTTTGGCGACCGGATCGCCGTGGGCATCGATGCCAAGAATGGCCAGGTGGCCGTGAAGGGCTGGGTGGACACCACGGGGACGAGCGCGCTTGGCCTCGCTCAGCGCATGGACAAGCTCGGCGTGAAGACGCTGATTCACACGGATGTCGGCACCGACGGCATGTTGACCGGCCCGAATATGGCCGCGCAGGAGGCGATGGCTTCGGCGGTGTCGGCCAATGTGATCGCCAGCGGCGGTGTGAGCCGGCGCGAGGATGTGGTCCGGTTGGCGGAGCTGCAGAAGCGGCGTCCGAATCTGGAGGGCGTGATCGTGGGCAAGGCGCTTTACGAGCGCCGGGTCGAGCTGCCGGACCTGCTTGCGTTGGTGAAGTGAGGCGGTGCGCTGCGGGCCCGCGCGACGATGCGCGCGGGGGCCTCGTGGCGCGCGTCTTCATGTGCGATTTGAGCCCGGGATGCGGGCATAAAAAAGGCCGGGCTTGAAGCCCGGCCTTTGAAGTTTCTGGCGGTAATCGCGGCGAGCGGAGGTCGCGGGGCGGATTACAGCTTGCTGAACTTGCCGCCGTAGATCGCGTTGTCGCCGAGCTCTTCTTCGAT
>MWDT01000623.1 GCA_002070825.1 Verrucomicrobia bacterium ADurb.Bin122 | reverse complement strand
CCGTGGTCGTGACCATGGCCGAGCAGCCAGGCGCTCAGCAGATTGAAACCCAGCCCGATGGCCGCCACCACCAGCGCCTGGTCAAAAGCGATCGACTCCGGGTGCAGCCAGCGCTGCACCGATTCCCACACCATGCCCAGGGCCACGACGCCCAGAATCAGCGCACTGGCGAACCCTCCGAGCGGCCCCACCTTGCCGGTGCCAAACGAAAATCGCGGGTCGCCCGCATGCTCGCGCGCGTAGCGATAGGTAAACGCTGCGATCCCGAGCGCCGCCGCATGCGTGCCCATGTGCCAGCCATCCGCCAGCAATGCCAGCGAACCGCTCCACCAGCCCACCGCGATCTCCACCACCATCATCCCCAGCGTGAGCCAGAGCACGATCCGCGTGCGGCTCTCTCCCTTCGCCGAGCCGAGGGCAAAGGCGTGGTTGTGGCGCAGACTGATCAGTGAGGTGCAGTGAGGCATGGTGTCAGGATTTGCGTAGGTGATCGGGAATCGGCCGGCGTCCTTTCGCACCGCACGCACTGCAACCACAGTCGCGCCCGGCGCGCCGACGCCGCCACATCGCCACCGCAAAATACGCCACCGCGCCCCCGAGCGCCACCAGCACCAGCAAACTGTCGAGATGCGCCTCCATGGATGCTTACGCCAGTCCGAGCAGGCGCCCCCCTTGGTAGACCACAAACGCCGCACCCCACGCGAGCACCGTCATGTAGGCGAGCTGCAACAAGGGCCACTTCCACGAGCCAGTCTCGCGGCGCACCACCGCACTCGTCGGCAGGCACTGCATCGCCAGCACGTAAAACACCATCAACCCGAAGATCACCAGCGGCGTGTACACGGGCGATCCGTCCGGCCGCGTCTCCGCGAGCATGCGGTCGCGCATCTGCTCGATGTCCTCCCCGCCGTTTTCCACCGCGTAGATGATCGACATCGTGCCGACGAACACCTCGCGCGCCGTGAACGAGCTGAGGATGCCCACGCCGATCTTCCAATCGAAGCCCAGCGGACGGATGGCGGGCTCGATCGCGTGGCCCAGCTGGCCAGCGTACGAAGTGGCGAGCGCCTCGGCGGCCGTCGCCTCGGGGTTTTGCGGTTTCGGGTAGGTCGAGAGGGCCCAGACCACGACCGAGATCGCCAGGATGGCGGTGCCGGCACGTTTGAGAAACATCACGGCGCGCTCCCACATGCGCATGGCCGTGGCTCGCACGGAGGGCCGGTGATACGGCGGCATCTCCAGCAGCAGCAGCGAGTGCTCTCCCTTGAAGAGCGTGCGGCGAAACACCCATGCCATCGTGAAGGCCGCGACGATTCCGATCACATAAAGCAGCACCATCATGCCCGCCTTTTCCCACGCCCCACCCGCGGGCAGAAGCATCGCGATGAGCAACGCGTACACCGGCAGGCGCGCCGAGCAGCTCACCAGCGGCGAGACGAGGATCGTCACCAACCGGTCGCGATGGCT
>MWDT01000622.1 GCA_002070825.1 Verrucomicrobia bacterium ADurb.Bin122 | reverse complement strand
CCGCCGAGACCGACATCCGGTTGACGCTGGCGGTCGATGGCCGTGGCACAGCCAAGATCGATACGGGCATCCCGTTTTTCGATCACATGCTCACGCTGTTTGCGAAGCATGGCCTGTTTGATCTGGAAATCTCCGCGAAGGGCGATGTCGCCGTCGATTATCACCACACGGTTGAGGACGTCGGGCTCGTGCTCGGCGAGGCGTTCAAGCAGGCGCTCGGCGCCAAGACCGGCATCCGCCGCTACGGCTTCTTTCTCCTGCCGATGGACGAAGCGCTGGCTCGCGTGGTCGTCGATCTGAGCGGCCGCGCCTGTCTCGTGTACGACGTGGCCGCGCCGGTCATGTTCGTCCGCGATTTCAATCTCGTCCTCGTGAAGGAGTTTAGCCGGGCGTTTAGCAATGCCCTCGCGTGCAATCTCCACGTGAAGCTCGAGTACGGCGAGGAGCCGCATCACGTCGCCGAGGCGATTTTCAAGGCCCTCGCCCGCGCGCTCGACGCCGCCACCCAGGTGGACGCCCGTGCCGCCGACCAGCTTCCCTCGACTAAGGGGAAGCTCTAAACGCGTTGCGCTCGTGCCCGCCGGCACGGGCCGTGCGTAGGCCTCGCGCACAAAACGCTGGCCAAGGGCGCGCCCCTTGCGCTCCTTTTCCGACTTATGACTCAGTCCGCACCTTCCGTCGCCGTCATCGACAATGGCATTTGCAACCTGCGCAGCGTGACCAAGGCCGTCGAGGCCGCGGGCGGTGCGGTGCGCATCGTGCAAACGCCGGCGGAGCTGCTCGCCGCACGCCCGGCTGGATTGATTCTGCCCGGCGTCGGCGCGCTGCGCGACTGTGTCGCCGCGCTGCGCGCCTCGGGCCTCGAAGGCTCGGTGCGCGAGTGGATCGCGGCGGACCGGCCTTTTCTCGGGATCTGCCTCGGCATGCAGGCGCTCTTCGAGCACTCCGAGGAGGGCAACGTCGCCGGACTCGGGATTTTCCCCGGATCGGTCGTCCGCTTTCAGCGTCCGCCGGAGTACAAGATCCCCCACATGGGCTGGAATACCGTGAAGTTCGTGCAACAGGGCACGCCGCTCCAGACCGGTCTGCGCGACGAGGGGGAGTCGTTCTATTTCGTCCATAGCTACCACTGCGTGCCGCGGGATCGCTCGCTGGTGCTGGCCGAGTGCGACTACGGCGGGGCATTTACGGCCGCCATCGGCCGCGGGCGTGTTTTCGCCACGCAGTTCCACCCTGAGAAGAGCCAGGCGAAGGGCCTCCAGCTCTACCGCAATTTCGTCCGGCTGGCGGCATCGGTCTGAGCGTCGGTTGGCGATTCCGATTAATGGCGTCGATTTTCCGACGCCGTGCTTTGCCTGTACGATATTTTGTGTTTTCGTCCACACATGGCCCACACAGCGTTACTTCGCGTTGACGGAAAAGACGTCACACTTCCGGTAGTCATCGGCTCCGAAAACGAAAAGGCGATC
>MWDT01000621.1 GCA_002070825.1 Verrucomicrobia bacterium ADurb.Bin122 | reverse complement strand
CCGGTTATTTCTTCATCGCGAGCTGCTGCACCAGGAAGACGTTGACGTCTTTCTTGATGTTCTCGATCCAGCCCATGGGCAGGCCGCCCTTGCGGGAGGTGCCGACGGCGAAGAACTCGATCTTTTTGTCGTCGTAGGTGACGGTGAGCGTGAGGGTGTTGGAGCCGCGGGCGTGGTAGGCGACGATCTTTCCGTCGGTGCTTTCGCGGAGCTCCAGGCGGCGGGATGCAACGGCGCGGAGGACGACCTGTTTGGCATCATCGGAATCGAGGGAATCCATCAGGGTGATGGTGCCGACATTCTGGCCGAAGCTGCTCTCGGCGGCGCGCACGGCCGGCGTGACGAGAAAGAGCGCGAAAAATGCGGTCATGAGGACCGCGCGAGTGATGTATTTGGAGATCATGTGCATGGTGGTCGGGTGAGAGACTGTGCGCGAAGGTAATGTTCCCAGGTTTCTACGGGCAAGGGGTTTCTGGGCGGGCATGGTGGCGTTTGCGCCAGAGCTGGACGGCGGCGGCGAGCAGGCCGAGCGCGGCGAGGGCGAGCAGGGCGTGTTTCGTGTGGCCTGTCATGAGGGCGTCGCCGCCGGCGATGGTTGCCCCGATGTAGGCCGAGGGCAGAAGCGTGGAAACGACCAGGTACGGCACGAGCGGCACGCGGGCGACGCCGAGCAGGTAGCTCTGTACCCAGAAAGGCAGGCCGGGCAGCAGGCGCACGAGCCAGACGATTTGCCACGCCGAGCTCTGTGGGATGTCCGGCAGGCGGTAGCCGAGACGGTCGAACAGGCGCAGCATCCACGGGCGAAGCCACCGGGAGGCGAGCGCGTAGGAGAGGGCGACGTTGGCGGTGACGGCGAGGGAGGCGCAGAGGATGGTCGTGCCCACGCCGAGCGTCGGGCCAAACACCGGACCGGCCGCCAGCGAGAAGGGCAACAGGGGAAATCCAAACGCGGGCAACACGACCATGCTGCCGAAAAACATGAGCGGGCCGGCGTCGCGCAGCGCGCCGATGCTCCAGCGAAAGAAGTCCTGAAGTCCTGGGCGGCAAAACACCGCTAGCACGACGACCATGAGCAGGGCGACGAGCGCGATCCCGAGCGCGGCGATGCGCCGCTGGCGCAGGATGTGAGGGGGGACGGGCGCGGGCATGGCGCGTCGCGCGATCAGCCGGTGAAGCCGCCGCTCCAGCCGAGCTTGCGGCGGACGACGTCGAAGTGCGCGTGGTCGCGGCTCTGGATGAGCGGCAGACGCTGCGGCGCGAGGGCGATCTCCACGGAGGCGCCGGTGTCGTTGACGAGATGGCTGCGGCCGTCGAGGGCGACGAGCATGCGGGCCGGGGCGCTCCGGTTCTCGATGCGCAGGCGGACCTCCTGACGGAAGACGATGGTGCGGTTGCTCAACGTGTGCGGGCAGATCGGCGTCATCGCGATCACGCCGGCATCGGGCTGGATGAGCGGGCCGCCGGCGGAGAG
>MWDT01000620.1 GCA_002070825.1 Verrucomicrobia bacterium ADurb.Bin122 | reverse complement strand
CTCGGGCGTGTGCATGAGCCGCAGCGCCACGCCGACCTTGCCGGCCACCAGCGCGGGAAACGCCGTCACCGGCACGCCCGCCTGATCGCCCACCGGCACGCTCGCCGGCACGTCGCCAAAAATCCACTCCGCGCTCTCCGCCTTTTCCCATTTCGCGCGTGCCCGGCGCCAGATTTCCGGCTCGCCGCGCGGCGTCGTCACCGCGCCGGCCTCGCGGGTCTTTTCTTCGAGCGACGCCTGCAACTCGGCCAGATTGCGGCTCGCGCAGATCTCCTTGCCGGCGGCATCGACCACGCGCACGCGCACCACCAGATGCTCCGGCAGCGGTTTGTCGTTCCACACGCGCGCATCGAAACGCAGCCCGAACCGGTCGCGCAGGTGCTCGGCCAGCAGCTCGACGAGCGTGTTTTTCCCGCCGCGCAGCCGCGACAACTGCTCGACGGCCTGCGTGACGCCCGCCGCCGTCTCCGCGAGCGGCACGAAGGCGCGCCGCAAATCCTTCGGCAGCGATTTCAGATAGTGCATCACCTTCTCGCCGGTGTAGCCGGGCACGGCCCAGTCGAGCGCGGCGGGCGTGAGCGCCGGCACGTCGCGCACGGGCACGTCGAGCGTCACCCCGTCGTCGGTCTGGCCGGGCTTGTAGGCGTAGTTGAGCTCCAGCACGCGGTTGGTCAGCGGCAGCGATTCGGGAAACGCCGTTGCATCGTGCGCGAGCGATTCCGGGTCGCGCAAATCCTCCGGCTCCAGCATCAGAAAATCGGGTTCGTTGGCGCGGCGGTCGCGCACGAGATCGACCAACTCCGGCACGCTCGAAACGCCTTCGAAGGCCGACGCCGCGTCCGCGTTCTGCGGCTCCGCCGGCACGGTTTCCGGCAGCAACCGCGCGGCGTAGAATCGGTAGAGCGCCTCGTCGAGGTTGAGGTAGCCGCTGTCGCGCATGCGCGTGAGCGAGAACTCGATCTTTTCGCGCACGCGGCGGTTGTGCGCGAGGAAGTCGAACGGCCAGGTGACGGTGTCGTTGACCAGCGCCTCGCGGATGAAAATCTCCGTGGCGTGCACGGGATTCACGCGGCCGTAGCCGACGGAGCGCACCTCGATCTCCAGCCCGTAGAGGCGCGTGCGACTCTTCACCATCACGCGGCCAGAGTCGGGATTCCAAAACGGCTCGCTGTGGCTCACGCGCACGAGATGCGCGCCGAGATCGAGCGCCCAGACCGGATCGATGCGGGCGCAGGTGCGCGCATAGACGCGCGTCGTCTCCACGATCTCCGACGCCATGATCCAGCGCGGCACCTTGTTGTCCTTGCGCGGCGCGGGCCGGCCCGGTTCGTCGGAGCGGCGCTTCTTCGGCTCCTCGCGCGAGAAGAGCACGGAGCCGGGGAACAGCACGACCTTGCGATCATGCGGCGCCTTGTAGAGCCGGTTTTCCTCGTCGTACTCGGCGATGTTGCCGAGCAGGCCGGAGAGCACGCTGCG
>MWDT01000619.1 GCA_002070825.1 Verrucomicrobia bacterium ADurb.Bin122 | reverse complement strand
GAAAAGCTCGCCATGAGCCGCGTCGCCGTCTGGCAACACATGGAAAAGCTCCGCAGCCAGGGCTTCGAATTCGAAGCCATCCGCGCCCGGGGCTACCGCATCGTCCACCAGCCCAAGAATCTCAACGCCACCCTCGTCGAGGCCCTCCTCGCCGAGACCGCCCACCATTGCCAGCTCATCGTGCTCGACGAGGTCGATAGCACCAACGACGAAGCCGCGCGCCAGCTCGCCACCGGCCGCAAGACACCCTTCGTCGTCCTCGCACGCCGCCAGACTCAGGGCCGCGGACGCTTTGGCCGCAGCTGGAACAGCGCGCATAATAATAACATGTACGCGAGCTTCGGCTTCCGTCCGGCACTCACGCCCGAGCGACTCCAAGCCTTTACCCTGTGGATGGGCGTCAATGTCTGCGACTTCGTCGCCGAATCCAGCCAGACCGCCCCCGGCATCAAATGGCCCAACGACCTGCTACTCAACGGGCGCAAGGCCGGCGGCATGCTCACCGAGGCGCGGATCGACTCCGACCACGTCCGCGACCTCGTCTTCGGCCTCGGCCTCAACGTCAACGCCGCCAACGACGCCAGTCCGCGTGCCACCTCCATCGCCGAGGAGTCCCGCAAGCCGCTCGACATTAATCGATTCACCGCAAACCTCATCCGCCGCATGATCGCCAGCTACGAAGCTTTCATCGACGGACGCCATCGCGAGACCTTTGCCACCCTCTGGGACCGCTTCGACACCCTCCGCGGCCAACCCATTGCCCTCATCCATGGCGCCTGCCGGTATGCCGGCACCGCCGAAGGCATCGACGACGAGGGGGGCCTCCGCCTCCGCGACTCCGCCGGCCAAATCCAACACTTTCGTGCAGGCGAGGTAACAATGGAAAAAGACGCCGCCACCGGCACAGTTGAGGATTGAGTGTCGGGCCACTTGCGTTGAGATTCGCCGGCCTTCGCATGCCCGACGCCTCCACGCCCGCCATTGAAGCCTCCCACCTCGTCAAACACTACGCCGGGGTTGCGGCGGTTAACGACATCAGCTTCACCGTCGCCCGCGGCGAAATCCTCGGATTTCTCGGCCCCAACGGCGCCGGCAAATCCACCACCATGCGCATCCTCACCGGCTACCTGCCGGCCTCTGGAGGCTCCGTGCGCATCTGCGGCCACAACGTAGCCACCGAAGGCGAAGCCGTCCGCCGCGCCATCGGCTACATGCCGGAAAACAACCCGCTCCCCGAGGACATGCGGGTCGGCGAGTACCTCTACTTCCGCGGACGCCTCAAGGAGATGCCCCGCCGCAAACTCAGCCCGCGCATCGACGAAGTCCTCGAACTGTGCGACCTCAAGCGCGTCCGCCACCGCATCATCGGCAAACTCTCCAAAGGCTTCCGCCAACGCGTCGGCATCGCCGAAGCCATCCTCGCCGAACCGCCCGTCATCATCATGGACGAGCCCACCATCGGCCTCGATCCGCACCAGAT
>MWDT01000618.1 GCA_002070825.1 Verrucomicrobia bacterium ADurb.Bin122 | reverse complement strand
GAACTGCGCAAGGTGGCCCGCGACGCTTACGTCAGTTGGCAGGCCAGCCGATACTCCGTGCCGTGGCAGTACGTGGGCAAGGAGGTCTGGGTGCGGCAGCGGGCCGGCCAAGTGGAAGTGCACTATGGCAGCGAGCGGATTGCGGTCCATCATCCGGCCACGCGGAAACACCAGGTGATCACCGAAGCGGCGCATCATACGGGCATCCCCCTAAGCGGGGACCGGAGCGGCGGCAAGATCCTGGTGTATCTGCGAGAGATGGCTCCCGCGGTGGAAACCCGCCCCTTGGCCATCTATGATTCCCTGGCGGCGGGAGGTGCGCCATGACGCCGATCGAGCGGGTGCGGAACGCGCTCACCAGCTTGGGGCTGAAGGCCATCGATGCCCGGCTGGAGGGTCTGCTGGAACAGGCCGCCAAAACAGAGCCCAGCTACGGCGACTTCCTCGATGAAGTGCTCGCCTGCGAAGTGGATGCACGCCGCAGCCGGTATCTGCGGGCGCGCCTGCAGTTGGCCCATCTGCCGTTTGTGAAGACCTTCGAGCAGTTCGAATTTGCGTTTCAGCCCTCCATTGACGAGCGGCAGATCCGCGAGTTGCGGACGCTGCGCTTTGTCCACGAGGCGAGCAACGTGATTCTGTTGGGACCGCCCGGCGTGGGGAAAACCCATCTGAGCGTGGCCTTGGCAGAGGCGGCCATCCAGGCCGGATTCGGCGCCTACTTCATAACCACGCACGACTTGGTTACCGACCTGGGCCGGGCCTACCGGGAAGGACGGCTGGACCGGCGCATGCGGATTTATCTGGCTCCCAAAATTCTGGTAATCGACGAGATGGGTTACCTGCCGCTGGACGAGTTGGGGGCTACGATTTTCTTTCAGTTGGTCAGTGCGCGCTACGAACGCGCTAGCATCATCCTGACAAGCAACAAAAGCTACGGCGACTGGGGCTCGATCTTCGGCGACCCGATCATCGCGACCGCCATCCTGGACCGCCTGCTCCACCACTCCACGACCATCAACATTCGAGGGGAGAGCTACCGGCTGAAGGACCGCCGGCGGGCCGGGCTCTTACCCCGAGCCGAGGACCAACAACCGCCACCCCTGCCAGCAGCGAGTGCGGCTGACGCCCCGAGCAGTCGTGGAAAGCGAGGGACTTCGTTATGAGTTTTCTGAGGCATGACGAGATCTATCGGTCCGATGTGGGGATGAAAACCACCGCTAAGTTGCGACCGAGAGCCGCCTCCCGCTGGTCGGCCCCGGACCGACGTAAAGGGCGCGGCTTTGACCCCGCGCCCCTCCCATCGTCCGCGATGAGTCTCGGGTCGGCTATTCCTTGGCAGGTTGCTCTCCAGCAAAGCCCACCTCCGCTTCACCGGCCGCAATCTATACTGTCCCTATCGGCCGAAACCGTCAACCACCACTTCGCGGGGGCTGGGGAATTTTCGACCGGCGATTTGGGGAATTTTCAGCCGGCGTTGACA
>MWDT01000617.1 GCA_002070825.1 Verrucomicrobia bacterium ADurb.Bin122 | reverse complement strand
ACCGAGACGGAGGAGGTCTGCGCGATCGTCGCCAAGAAAACCATCCTCGCGACTGGCGGCCTCGGGCAACTTTTCCAGCACTCGACGAACCAGCCGGGCAGCGTCGGCCACGGTGTGGCGATGGCCTACCGCGTCGGCGCGCGCGTGATCGATCTGGAGTACACCCAGTTCCACCCGACGGTGTTTTTCAAAAAAGGCGCGCCGCGTTTCCTCATCACCGAGGCGTTGCGCGGCGAGGGCGCCGTAATCGTCAACGCCAAGGGCGAGCGCTTCATGGACGCCGTCCATCCGCTCGGCTCGCTGGCGCCGCGCGACGTGGTGTCGCGCACGATCCACCTGGAGCTGGCGGCGAGCGGCGAGCCGTGCGTGTTCCTCGATCTCTCGGCGATGAAGCCGGAGTTTGTGCGCGAGCGTTTCCCGAGCATCTACGAACGCTGCCTGAAGTACGGTATCGACGTGACGCGCGAGCCGGTGCCGATTGTGCCGGCGGGGCATTTCTCCTGCGGCGGCGTGCACACCGATTTGCAGGGCCGCACGAATGTCCGCCATCTCAACGCCATCGGCGAGACGGGGTGCACGGGCCTGCACGGCGCCAACCGCCTCGCGAGCACCTCGCTGCTCGAGTGCCTGACGAGCGCGAAGTTTGCCGCGCAAGCCGACGCGGCCGAGATCGCTTGCAACGTCTTTCACCTGCCGGAGCCGCGCGTGTGGGAGAGCCCGGTGCGCGAGGCGGACCCGACCTTAATCGCGCAGGACCTCAGTCTGCTGCAAAGTACGATGTGGAACTACGCGGGCGTGATCCGCTCGCCCAAGCGCCTTACGCGTGCGCGCCGCATCCTGCTGGAGTTGCGAGAGGAGATTCAGTCGTTCTACCGCGGCTGCCGGCTCTCGCGGCAGTTGATCGAGCTGCGCAACGCGGTGCAGACGGCGCTGCTCATCGTGTACGCCGCCTCGCTCAATCCGCGCAGCAAGGGTTGCCACTACGTGATCGACCGCGAGGAGTGAGCGGCCGTCAGAAGCGTGGGATCAGCTGTTTTTTCCAGGCGAACCCGATGTAGTCGAATTCCTCGGCAAACTGGGGGGCGCAGCGCGACGGATTCTTGATCTGGCGCTCCATGTTTTTGCTAATCTTGCCCGTGAAGAAGAAGGGCATGTACGGCGCTGCGAGCAGGAGGCTTTCGGTGATCGTGCGTTGGTAGCCGCCCATGAACTGGTCGGCGAGGATCAGCAGAAACGCCGGGCCACCGCAGGCGATGAAGATCATGGCGAGGTACATTTGTGCCCGCACGAAGTTCCTGTAGTGCTCCATGTCGGCTTCGCTTTGGATCCGCGGGTTCTCGCGCAGGTACCGGCGTTGTTGGGCCATACCCACGATCGAGGGGATGTAGGCGGCGCCCACGAGGAAAAACTCGGCGGTGGTGATCGGGGTGAGGATCATGGGGGTTCAGATGATGCTGATGGCGTGGGGGTGGCCGACGGGGAGGCCGGG
>MWDT01000616.1 GCA_002070825.1 Verrucomicrobia bacterium ADurb.Bin122 | reverse complement strand
GCCGACTCCAGGACCTCGGGCAACGGAGCGCGCGCGGGCGTCGCCCCGCCCAGTTGCGACTGGATGGCCTGCTTGAGTTCGACGACTCCCTTTTTCTTGGAGGCGACGACGGGGACGACCGGGCAACCGAGACGCCGTGCGAGCGCCGCCGGATCGGTCGCGAGCCCATAGCGCTCGGCGATGTCCACCATGTTGAGCGCCACGACCATCGGCAGCCCCAGCTCGGCGAGTTGCGCGGTCAGGTACAGATTGCGCTCGAGGTTGGAGGCATCGACCACGCAAAGGATCAGATCGGGGACCGGCGTATCGGCCTGGCGGCCGAGGATGACATTGCGCGCCACGGCCTCGTCGATCGAGCGGGTCTGGAGCGAGTAGGTGCCGGGCAGATCGAGCAGATCGTAGGGCTCGCCATGCGGCCCGTGAAAACGCCCCACCTTTTTCTCGACGGTGATGCCCGGGTAGTTGCCCACACGCTGGCGCAGGCCCGTGAGCGCATTGAAGAGGGAGGTCTTGCCGCTGTTGGGATTGCCCGCGATGGCAATGGTGTGGATGGCCCGGCCTTGCGCGGGCGACTCCTCATGAGCGGAAGAGGCGGTCTTGGACATGGAAAACAGTGGGCGAAAATCGATGCGTTGTAAAACCGGGGGGCTCAGGAGGCGGCAGCCACATGGATGCACGCCGCCTCACTCCGGCGAATCGCCAGATTCGACCCGCGCACGCGGATCTGAAGCGGGTCGCCGAGAGGGGCGTAGCGCACCACGATACACTCGGCTCCGATGGCCAGCCCCATCTCCAGTAGCCGTTGGAGGATGTCCGGCGGCAGATCGATGGCGGTGATCCGGACGCGGGTGCCCACGGGCTGGCCGGCGAGGACGGAGGGTGCGGAGGTCGGTGTCGTCATGAGTGCAGCAAACAGTCGGCTATGTTGGATGAATTCCTCACGCCTAGGCCAGCTGCATTCACACGGCATTTCCACCCGTCGGCCCCGCCACGGAAAAACCCTGCGACAGGCGCGCAGAAGCGCCCTTACCTCCGCGCAGCCGTAAGGACGCTAAGTGCATGACAGAAAACGGGCTCACTTCGGCGCTACGCCACGGCGGGCGATGTGTGGCGGGAGCCGTCCGGGAGCCGGGGGCGTGAAACGCGAGCAGGCGTCGCACCCGCATGCCTGGCCCCGCCGGCGGCGGAGCCAGGCCCCGATGGCAAAATAGGCGACCGCGCCGGCCAGCGCCCCCACCACCAATAGACTATCGAGCCAGTGGTTCATGGGAGACTCAGGCCAGGCCGAGCAATCGCCCGCCCTGATAGACCAGCGTCGCCGCGCCCCAGGCCAGCACGGTCATGTAGGCGAGTTGAAACAAGGCCCACTTCCACGAGCCGAGCTCGCGCCGGACCACGGCAGTCGTCGGCAGGCACTGCATCGCCAGCACATAGAACACGAGCAGACTCACGCACAGCAGAGGCGTGTACAACGGCGTGCCGTCGTCGCG
>MWDT01000615.1 GCA_002070825.1 Verrucomicrobia bacterium ADurb.Bin122 | reverse complement strand
GCTGCTGTCGCCGGCCGAGATCATCTTCCGCAACGATGCGCCGATCCGCCGGCTCGAAGGGCTGACGCAGGAAACCCACACCCGCTCCGGTGCAGCGTGGGAGCCGCGATGGCTGGCGATCGACGGTTTCGAATACTGGCTGGATTTGCAGACCGCGCAGAAGACCGGTTTTTACCTCGACCAACGGGCGCAGCATGCCGCCGTGGCCAAATACTGTGCGGGCAAACGAGTGCTTGATGCGTTTTGCAACCAGGGGCCCTTTGCGCTGCACGCGGCGCGCGCCGGTGCGGCCGAGGTGCTCGGGCTCGACAGCGCGGAGGAGGCCATCGCCGCCGCCAGGCGCAATGCCGGGCGCAATGGCGCGCAGGCCACGTTTGCCGTCGCCAATGTCTTTGACTGGTTCAACGACCCGGCCCGCGAAACCGAGGCACTCTGGGATGTGATCGTGCTCGATCCGCCGCCGTTTGCGAAATCGAAGAGCGCGCTCGAAGGGGCGTTGCGCGGTTATAAGGAGATCAATTTGCGCGCGATCCAACGGCTCGCGCCGGGCGGCGTGCTGGCCACCTACACGTGCTCGCACCACATGCACGACGAACAGCTGCGCGGTGTGCTCGCCGAGGCGGCTGCCGATACGCGCCGACGTGTACAGGTGCTGGAGTGGTGCCACCAGCCGGCGGACCATCCCGTGCTCGCGACGATGCCCGAGAGCGAGTACCTGCGCGGGTACATCGTGCGCGTCGATTAGTCTTCGGACGCGCCGCTTGCGGCCTCGCGGGCCTGGGTTAATCTAACTCATGCCCCGTCCGGAAACCGCCCTGATTCTCGACGAAGACCCCTATGCGATCGCCTTGGAGCGCGAGCTTCTCGAATCGCTCGGAGTGACCTCGATCTGGGATGCGGAAACGAGCGAGGAGGGCTTGGCGCTTTATCGGCAACACCAGCCGCAGGTAGTCGTGTGTGATGTGACGATGCCCGTGCCCAGCGGGCACGATCTGGTTTCTAGACTGCTGGAACTGGATCCGCTGGCGGCGGTGATCGTGATCACGGCGCGCGGGGATGTGAAAACGGTGCAGGCGATGCACGAGAGGGGCGCGGTCGCCTACATCCTCAAACAGATCCCCCGCGAGCAGATGTTGAAACTGCTCGACGAGGCGCTCGACGTTGCGGGCGAGCCGGCCGAGGACGAGCCCCCGGAGGGGGCGCGCACTTAACTGCGCTTGATGGCGTAGGCCATCGCTTCGGCGATGCGCTCGAGCTGTTCGTCGGTGTGGCGTGCGGAGATGGCGGTGCGGATCAGATCTTTGCCCGGAGGCACAGCCGGGGCGATCGACATCACAGTGAAGACGCCCTTTTCAAGCAGGGCGCGCCAGAAGTGGTACACGCGCTCCTTCGCCCCGAGGACAATCGGGACGGCCGGCGTTTCGCTGCCCCAGGTGTCGAGGCCGAGACTCTTTAACATGGCCGTGTACTTGCGCGTGTTGCTCCAGAGGCGC
>MWDT01000614.1 GCA_002070825.1 Verrucomicrobia bacterium ADurb.Bin122 | reverse complement strand
CCGAGCAGGCCGGCGCTGGAGAGCAGGACGAAGGCGAGGGCGATCTGGGCAACGATGAAGGCGTGGCGCAGGTGCAGGGCGGCACGGGTGCTGGTGCCGCCGCGGGTCTCGGCCTGGAGTGCGGAGGCGAGGTGGGCGCGAAGGTTGAACCAGATGATCGGCACCGCCAGCACTGCGCCGAGGAGCGCGGAAGCCAGCAGACCGATCCAGGCGAGGCGGGCGTCGAAATCGATATGTGCGCCCAGCGGCATCTGTGAGGCGCCGAGCAGACGAAGCAGGTCGATGCCAAAGGAGCCGATGAGAAGTCCGATGAGGCCGCCGGCGGTGGTGAGAAGGAGCGTTTCGCCGAGGACCTCGGTGGCGACATGGCGGCGGCGCGCTCCGAGGGCCTGGCGCACGGCGAGGTCCTTGGTGCGGCCGCTGGCGCGGATCAGCAGAAGATTGGCGAGGTTGACGGTGCCGATGACCATCAGCAGGAGGCCGCCGGCCTGAAGCAGGAGGATGGTGGGGCGGATCGAGCGCACGTGGTCGGCGTGGAGCCCGGCGACGGTGGTGTGGAACCCGACGTCTTTGACGAGCTGCGCCATGGGATCGTCGATGAGCAGTCGGGCATTCAACGCATCGATCTGGGCCTGCGCATCCTGGATCGTGGTCCCGGGGGCCAGGCGGGCGATCATCTCCCAGTTGTTCGAGTGCCGGTTGGAGGCTTCGCGCTGTTTTAGCTCGTGCGACGTGGGCCGGAAAAATTGGGCGCGGCTGGAGAGATAGCGGAAGCCCGGAGGCAGGATGCCGACGATGGTGATGGCGAGTCCGTCATTGAGGAAGGTGCGGCCGACGACATCGGGATCGGCGTTGAAGCGTTGGCGCCAGAACTCGTCGGTAAGGATGGCGACTTGGTCGGTCTGGTAGGTGAGCTCGTCATCGGTGAAGGCGCGCCCCTTGGCGAGGGGGACGCCGAGGGTGGCGAAAAACTCGGGGGAGACGCGCGCGGCCTCCACCCGGTCTGGCGTGGTGCCGTCGCCCACGATGAAGCTGGCGCCCTGGAAATTGGATACCGATGCGAGCGCAGGCAGGGCGTGGCGGCGTTCGAAATAGTCGGGGATGGATGACGAGGATCGCGCGGCCCCCGCTCCCGGGTAGGCGTTGTAGAGAATGACGAGGCGCTCGGCTTCTGGGAAAGGCAGAGGCCGGACGAGGATGGCATCGACGACGGCGTAGATGGCGAGGTTTGCCCCGAGACACAGCGCGATCGTCGCTACGGCGGTGGCGGCGAAGCCCGGTGTCTTGGCGAGGGATCGGAGGGCACGGCGGAGGTTGAACATCGGGATGGATCTGGAAGGCTGCCGATTGTGTGTCGGGCGCTGCAGGACCGGAGAGCTGGGCGGTCCTGCGGCCCTGGGTCAGGGATTGGCCATCATACCGTCGGCCAGGCGCACGATGCGGCTGCCGAACTTGGCGTTCTCGTTGGAGTGGGTGACCTGGACGATGGTGACG
>MWDT01000613.1 GCA_002070825.1 Verrucomicrobia bacterium ADurb.Bin122 | reverse complement strand
GGGCGAGGGCATAGTGACCACTGTGGGCTCTGCCGAGAGCCACAAGGGAGTCCTGGAAAACCCGGACATGATCTCGCGCACCGTGCTTAACAAGGGCCTCGACGACGGCACGGCGTTTGAGATCCTGTCCATCGATATTGCCGACGTCGACGTGGGCAGGAACATAGGGGCGCGCCTGCAGATGGATCAAGCGGAGGCCGACAAGAACATCGCGCAGGCGAAGGCGGCGGAACGCAGGTTCGCGGCGCTTGCTCTGGAGCAGGAGAACAAGGCCAAGGTTCAGGAGATGCGCGCGCTAGTAGTTGAGGCCGAAGCCGAGGTGCCGCGCGCACTGTCGGATGCGCTGAGAACAGGCAACATGGGCGCCATGGATTACTACAACCTATTGAACCTGAAAGCCGACACGCAGATGCGCGACTCGATCTCGCGTTCTACAGGCAAGGCTCCCGCGTCGGATGACTCGGGCCCTGATGCCGGCATGAGATAGTGGAGCACATGGCGGCCTATCGGGTTTGTGCGGGGAGGTGGCCGGAGTGGACAGCTTAGAAGGCGTCATTGGGCTGGTCTGGTTGATGTTCCTCGTGGGGTCGGTGCTGCGCGCGGTCGTCCAAGGCAAGAGGCGCGCCGAGCAGGAAGCCGCTAGGCGGGCAATGCGACGTGCGCAGGGGCGGCCCGACGTCGCCGGGCCGAGCCGAACAGGTCAGCCACAGGCGCCGGCTCCGCCGCGACGTGTGCCGACACCGGGCCGGCAGGTGCTCAGGCCCGGGTGGCCGGTCTACCCTGGCCAACCGGCTCAGCCCGTGGTTGTGGTCGAACAGGGCGAGGGCCAGGTCCCGGGCGAAGGCGAGTCCATCGAGGGCGGCGACACGCTTCAGCCCGGAATGTGGGGCGCGCAGGAAGACGAGTATTCCACTGAGGGAGACGGCCGCGATATACGGCGCCAGCTGAGGCAGGAACGGTCAGACGAATGGCAGCGGGAGAAGGCGCGCACGTGGGAAATGCCTGCCGATGCCGGTTCTCTGGGCGCCCCAGGGGAAGCTGTCGACGAACCAGTAGTGAAGTCGGTCGATGCGTTTGGGGTCAGCGCGGAGTGGGAGATGGCAGACTGGGCCGTTGACGAAGATACCGACGCAGTGGCCGGCATGGATGTCGTTGCCGCTCGGCGCCTTGAGGCAGGCCCCGGAGCATGGAGGCTCGCGGGCCGTGTTGAGCCGGAGCATGCCCTCGCGGGAATAGTGTGGGCAGCTGTGCTTGGAGCGCCGAGGTGCAGGTTGACGCGGCATGGGCGGTAGTGTAAGCTTGAGGCAGACAGGTTAGCGAGTCCAACTGAATATGCAGCTTTCACGAGCGAAAGTGCGCCTAGGGTTCCACTTGTGTGCCGCGCGGGTGCGGCGCGCAAGGTTCGGTCCGAGCGGCGCAGGCGCCATGGCGGCGCTACACCTCTAGGGACAAAAGCCCCGGCGGTTAGGTTTCACTCACCGTAGTGAACCGCCGGGG
>MWDT01000612.1 GCA_002070825.1 Verrucomicrobia bacterium ADurb.Bin122 | reverse complement strand
CTAGCAGCCTGTGGCAAAAGTAGTCCGCTTGCGTTGGCGGCGGTAGTTTAATATCCTTGGTCTCGGCAGGGGTTTTGTCGAGGAGAGAGCGGCATGGCGATGGGGAAGCAGAGCGAAGTGGGACAGGGCGAGTTGTGGATCGCCGCGACGGCGCTGCCGAAGACGCCGGGCCATCCGTTCTATCAAAGGCTCAACGCGGTGCTGAAAGCGCACGGTTTCGATGCGTTCGTCGAAACCGAATGCGCCCGGTACTACGCCGCAACGATGGGGCGTCCGAGCATCCCGCCGGGGGTGTACTTCCGGATGCTGTTCATCGGCTACTTCGAGGGAATCGAAGCGGAGCGGGGCATCGCGTGGCGAGTGGCCGACTCGATGGCCCTGCGGCAGTTTCTGGGCTATCGGCTTGACGAGGCGACCCCGGACCATTCGAGCGTTTCGCGGACACGCCGGCGGATGAGCGTGGAGACGCACGACAAGGTGTTCTCGTGGATTCTGACGGTGCTGGCGAAGGAAGGACTGCTCAAGGGCAAGACCCTCGGGGTGGACGCCACGACGCTGGAAGCCAACGCGGCGATGCGCAGCATCGTGCGCCGAGACACGGGCGAGGGCTACGAGGCGTTCCTGTCGCGACTGGCGAAGGCCTCCGGGATCGAGACGCCGACGCGCAAGGACCTGGCCACGCTGGACCGCAAACGCCCGAAGAAGGGCTCCAACGAAGAATGGGAGCATCCAGACGATCCCGACGCCGCGATCACAAAGATGAAGGACACGCGCACGCACCTGGCTCACAAGGCCGAGCACGCCGTGGACATGGACACGCAAGCGGTGGTGGCGGTGACCCTGCCCCGCGCCGACGAGGGCGACCCGGACACGTTGCCGTGGACCCTGATGGAAGCGGAGAGGCAACTCGCCGCCGTCTGCGAAGACACCGACGCCGGGAAGCAACTGCACGCAAAGCCGATGTCGGAAATCGTCGCCGACAAGGGATATCACAGCAACGACAGCCTCACCGGCCTGAAAGGGATTCGCACCTATGTCTCGGAGCCGAACCGGGGACGCCGCCACTGGGAGGGCAAGTCTGACGCGCAGGAAGCCGTGTATGCCAACCGGCGACGCATCCGGGGCCAACGAGGCAAGGCCCTGCTGCGAAGACGCGGGGAGGTGCTGGAACGCAGCTTCGCCCACGCCTATGAGACGGGCGGGATGAGACGGTTGTACCTGCGCCATCGAAACAACATCCTGAAACGGCTGCTGGTTCACATCGGGGGGTTCAATCTCGGCCTGGTCATGCGCCAGCTCTTCGGAAAAGGCACGCCCCGGGGACTCCGGGACCTGCTTTCGCCCCTTTGCCGTCAGCTTTTCGGCCTCACAGAGATCATCCGGCGGCTTGGGAAGCGCCTGGAACACCCCGTCGGGTTTCAGAGCAGGCCTCCGAACATCGTTCGCGCCGCCTGAGAACAGCGGAACGAAAAACAGACTTCTGCCACGGGCTGCTAG
>MWDT01000611.1 GCA_002070825.1 Verrucomicrobia bacterium ADurb.Bin122 | reverse complement strand
CAGACCTACCTCGATCAGGAACAGGGCTTCCTCGACCTGCGCGACGGCGAGCGCACCGCCTACCACAACCACACGACGCGTCTGGCCAACTTCGACGCCGCCCGCTACCTCTGTCAGTGGGCCCGTCTCGCCAAGACCGTGCAGATGCCCGCCGGCGGGCCCAAGATTGAGGCACCCCGCAACACCGGTCGCTTCGTCATCTTCGACAAATCGAACCGCAAGGAGCAGGGCCTCTTCCTCTACCGCGACGTCGAGAGCGGCCTCCAGTTCCAGATTCCGCTGATCTCCTGCGCCGGCAAATCCGACGCCGACTCCCTGCCCTTTCCGCACTGCCCGGGCGTCTTCGACTGGCCCAACAACATGTACCTCCCGGTCATGTTGCCCGAGCTCACCTTCGGCGACAAGGTCACCATCCCGGCCTTCTACGGCAAGAACTGCGTCACCGGCCTCGGTCTGCGCAACAGCTTCTTCTTCCGCTACGAACAGCCCGACCTCATCGACACCAAGGAAGAGTTCATCAAGGGTCTCGGCAGCGTGAAAGTCCAATGGACATTCTCCGGCGGCAAGATCGGCTGCGAGTTCGCCTACACCGTCAAGCAGCAGGTCACGCTCGACAAATTCCGCTACGTGCTCGCCATCGCCGCGCCGCACTCGAAGTACCACACCGCCGGTTCGCTCATGCTCGGGCCCCAGGGCCTGCGCTGCACCGTCGCCAAGGATGACTTCCAGGCCACCTGGCTCGACACCGAGGTCGTCTCCAACGACCCGACCTACCGCACGAACTACGGCAAGATTCACTATCTCCAGCACCTCGTGCGCGATCATCCTCTCGTCATGCGCCCCGGCCAGACCTACCGCCTCGCGGTCGAGTTCGAGCCCGATATCGCGCACTCCGAGGGCTAAGACCTCTTGATTTAACCAAGCGCAAGAGGCGCAGAAAGGAATTGTTCCTTCCGCGGCTTTTGCGCTTTTTTGTGTCCCCTTTTCACATGCTCTCCCGCCGCATCATTCCCTGCCTCGACGTCACCAATGGCCGCGTGGTCAAAGGCGTGAAGTTCCAGGAACTCCGCGACGCCGGCGACCCCGTCGAATGCGCCAAGGCCTACGACGCCCAGGGGGCCGACGAGCTCGTCTTCCTCGACATCACCGCCTCCAGCGACGGCCGCTCCATCATGCACGACGTCGTCGCACGCACGGCCGAGCAGTGCTTCATGCCGCTCACCGTCGGCGGCGGCCTGCGCACCGTGGCGGACATCGAAGCCATGCTGAAATCCGGCGCCGACAAGGTCTCGCTCAACACCGCCGCGATCAAGAATCCGGAGCTCATCCGCGAAGCCTCTGACCGCTTCGGCTCCCAGTGCATCGTCCTCGCCATCGACGCCAAACGCGACCCCGGCCCCACGCCGCACTGGCGCGTTTACACGCACGGCGGGCGCAATCCGACCGAGCTCGACGCAGTCGCCTGGGCCGTGCGCGGCATGGAGCTGGGCGCCGGCGAAATCCT
>MWDT01000610.1 GCA_002070825.1 Verrucomicrobia bacterium ADurb.Bin122 | reverse complement strand
TGGAGCACCATCCTCTCCTTCGACGAGGAGGTCTCCTTTGTCGGCATCATCGTCTCCGGCTCGGCCACCGTGTACCGCCGCCTCAAAACCGGCCGCAAGGTCCCCGTGCTCAAGCTCGCCGAGGGCGACCTCTTCGGTGTCCATGGGTTGATCGACCCGCACGATCCGAAGTTCGAGGTCTGCAGCAACACCCCCATCTACGCACTCGTGCTGCCCTCGTACGTGTTCCAAAGCCTCGTGATTGAAAAGCTCGGTGCGCCCACCGTGTTCAACATCTGCTCGCTCCACGTCTTCCTGAAGCAATCGCCCCTCTGCACCCAGTGGAGCCAGCAGGCCATCGCCCGCTTTGCCCAGATCACCCAGATCTCCAACTTCGTCCCCGGCGAAAAGATCATCCATGAGGGCGAAGACGCCCGCGCCCTCTACATCGTCTACGAGGGATCCGCGCGCGTCCTCCATGGCGTGAAACAAATCGGCCGCGTCAAAACCGGCGAATACCTTGGCGAAATCGGCCTCCTGCAAAACAGCGCCGCCACCGCCGATGTCGAAGTCCGCGAAGACACCCGCTGCCTCGTCGTCGACAAGGTCGATTTCATGCGCTTCATGGCCCACAACTACAACGTCGCGCTCCAAGTCGAACACGTCTGCTCCAAGCGCCTCGGCAAACCGATCTTTCCGCTCGCCGGTCACTCGTTCGACACCCGCTGAACGCCCCACGCCGACTCCGCTCTTTCCGCCCACCCTCACCAGGGTGGGCTTTTTGTTACTCGAAGCGCAGCGCCTCGATCGGATCGAGCCCCGCGGCTTTCCACGCCGGATAGAAACCGAAGCCCACGCCGATTCCCGAGCAGACGATCAACCCGACCGCCACCCATCCCCAGGGGAACACCACCGAGGCGTGCAACATCAGCGCCAGCCCATTGCCGCCGGCGACGCCAAGCGCGATGCCCAGCACCCCGCCGGCCAGCGAAATCACCACCGACTCCACCAAAAACTGGAGCAGGATGCTCGAGCGCCGCGCGCCGATGGACTTGCGGATGCCGATCTCCTTCGTGCGCTCCGTCACGCTCACCAGCATGATGTTCATGATGCCCACGCCCGCGGCCAGCAGCGCGATCGCGCTGATCACAAACGCACCGCTGCGCACCACGTCCGCCACCTTCGCAAACGCCGATAGGAGCGAATCGTTGGAGTACAGCTCAAAGTCATTCTCCTGATCCGGCCGCAGCCCGCGCACGATGCGCATCATCGTGATCGCCCGATCCATCGTCCGGTTGTAGGTCAGCTGGCTGGCCGATTGTGTGGCAATGCTGATCGACCGCCCCTCCGAACCAAAATCGCTCAGGTAACGTGTGATCGGCACCATCGCGATGCCGTTCTCGTCCTGGCCAAACGACTTTCCCTTCTCGGCAAACGTGCCCACGACCGTGTACGTGCGCCCCGCAACTTTGAGCCGCTTATCCAACGGGTTTTCCGCCGGGAAAAGCTTCTTCACGATCGTCTG
>MWDT01000609.1 GCA_002070825.1 Verrucomicrobia bacterium ADurb.Bin122 | reverse complement strand
GCCAGATCGTACATGTTGAGGATCACCGGCAGACCGACCTGGAGTTTTCCATCGACGATGCGGAAATTGGCCGGTTGGGGCGTGAGCAGATCGGCGGGCGGCAGGGGGGCGGCTTCGCCCTCGGCGGGTTTGGCGGAGTCGGCCTTCGGGTCTTTTTTCTGCGGTGCCTTGGCCGGTGCAGCGGCGGGCTGAATGGGCTGCCCCGCGAGCGCCGCGACGGCCACGTTGAGCTCGTCCTCGGAAACGACCACGGAACGACCAGCCACAAAATCCGCCTGCTTGGCCTCCCAGTTGCGGGCGTTTTCCAAGACGCATTTCCCCTGCACAAAATACTGCACCTTCTCATCCGGCTCCGCAGGCATCTCCGCCACACACTCCACCGGTTGCACCGCCAGATAAAGGATGGCGACAAACGCGCCCAGAATCAGGCTGAGCAGAGCGCCCAAAACAATTTCCGCCCAACTGGGCTCGTACGGAGTGCGACTGTTGATGGAGAAAAGGGCCATGGGAGTAGTTGAGGTTGGAAAGGCTTCTCAAAATGCACCACCGGCGCAAAGAGGAAATCCCCGCCGGCGGTTTTTAAAAGATGTTTTAACTCAACGACAGCCGTTGGCTAGGCCTTTTTCTCGCCACCACCCGAAGACGACGAGCCCGACTTCTTATAGTCGGTGATGTAAAAGCCGCTGCCCTTGAAAAGCAGTCCGGCACCGCCACCGATCTTCCGGTGGACCTTTCCCTTCTTGCCACAGGTGCACTCTTTGAGCGGGTCGTCCTTCATCGATTGGAAGACCTCAAACTCCTTACCACACTTGGAACATTCGTACTCGTAGGTCGGCATAGCAAAACAGGCGGTATGAAAAACCCGCGCGACGTTGGCGAGTCTCTTTCATACACCTCCCCGCTTGCCCGTCCCGTCCACCGCCCCCATGATCAGTGCCCCGCATGGACTTCGCCCAACAATTTCAGCGCCACCTCGCACGGACCGAGCTCGGTCTCGACCGCTACCTGCCCGCCGCCGCCACCGTCCCCAGCCGCCTCCACTCCGCCATGCGCTACAGCATCGAGGCCGGAGGCAAACGCCTCCGTCCCGTCCTCGCACTCGCCGCCGCGGAGCAACTTGGCGACGCCCACGACGCCCTCCCCGCCGCCATCGCCCTCGAATGCGTCCACACCTACTCGCTCGTCCACGACGACCTGCCATGTATGGACAACGACGACCTGCGCCGCGGCCGCCCCACCGCCCACCGGGCCTTCGACGACCCCACCGCGCTGCTCGCCGGCGACGCCCTGCTCACCCACGCCTTTACGCTCCTCGCCACCGCCTACGCCACCGAGCCCATCCTCGCCACCGCCCTCGTCCGCACGCTCGGCGACGCCGCCGGCAGCCAGCACCTCATCGGCGGCCAGATGCAGGACCTCCTTTCCGAGAAAAAAGCCGACGCCACCCAGGCCGAGTTGGAGTACATCCACCTGAACAAAACCGCCGCCATGATCGAAGCCTCGCT
>MWDT01000608.1 GCA_002070825.1 Verrucomicrobia bacterium ADurb.Bin122 | reverse complement strand
ACGCTCGCACGCGGCTTCCGCGACTGGCTGCGCGAGACGCCGCCCGCCGCCACGTAAGCGAGGCGCTCACTTCGCCGGCTCGCCGTACACGATGCCGCGCCCGTGCGGCGCGAAGTAAACGCGTCCAAACACGCGCGGGTCACCCGTCAGCAGACGCGCGGAGCCGTAGCGGTGTTGGGCGTCGGAGATGCTCACCCACGTCTTGCCGGCGTCGTCGGAGCGAAACAGGCCGTCCTGCCCGTCGAGCACGGCGGCAGCAAAGATCGCGGGATAATCGGAGCCGGGAGCCGGTTTGCCGAAGCCCACAGAGCCGACCTTCGCGAGCGCCGGGACAACGGAAACCGTGCGACCGCGCTCGGTGAACCGGTAGAGTTTTTCACCGGCGACCACCCAGAGCTCGCCCGCGTGGCCGGGCACCGCGCGCACCTCGGGCTGCGGCACGCCACCCCACCATTGGCGCTCGGCCTTGGGCAGGCCGCGCAGGGTCGCCTCGAAAGTCTGTCCGCCATCCGTGCTCACGTAGAGGATGCCCGCCAGGGCATCGTAGCCGTAGAAAGTGCCGGGCTCCACGCGGTCGGCCACGGGCGCAAGATCGACGGGCGCGCCCGTCACCGGGCTCCAGCTACCACCGCGGTCGGTGGAGCGTTGCGGCAGGCCGCCGTGCAGCGTCCAGAGGATCACGGAGCCATCCGCAGAGAGCGCGATGGGGCCGGAGCTGAAACGTTTCGTGGCATCCGGCGACGGCGGCGTGGCGGCAAACGACTGCCAGTGGCGGCCGCCGTCCTCGGACCACGCGCCGTGGATTTTGTCCCACTGGTAAGTCGTGCCGGAGCGCACCATCAGCGCCGGATGCGTAGCGGCGAAATCGAGCGTCTCGGTGTTTTTGAAACGCGGTCCTGGGAAGCGCGCCTCAGGGCTCTGCGAGAGGTCGTCGTGGACGAAGCCGTCGACGTCGCCGAGGCCGCTGATGAGGTGCGCGCCCTCGGGCGGGCTCACGAGCGAGAGCGGCACGGTCTCCTCCAGATTGCGGCTCTCGAACGACCAGCGCGTGGGCTCGCCACGGTCGGCGGCGGTGGCGTTGTCCGTCGCCCAGATGCCGTAGCCGGTGGTGAACATCATCCGGTCGCGCGAGTGCGGGTCGATCTCGATGTCGCTCATCCAGTGGTGCGTCATCGTATCGGTGTACGGCGCGGAGGAGTGATCCCACGTCGCGCGCTCCAGGAGCGGGCGCCAGGTGCGGCCGCCGTCGGTGCTGCGGTAGATTTCGTCGAAAGGTTTTTCGCGGTTCCAGGTCGTCACGACCACGGTCGCCGGATCGCTGCGATCCACGCACACGGCGGCGTAGCCGAAATGACGACCGTCGGTACCGGCGGGCGCGGGCTTCTCGGGCGTGACCTCGGTCCAGCGGTCGGTGGCGGTGTCGAGTTTCCAGACGGCGCCGTCGGTCATGCGGTTGGGGCCGGGTTGGTCGGCATACGTCACGAAGAGCGAGCCGTCGCCGCCGAG
>MWDT01000607.1 GCA_002070825.1 Verrucomicrobia bacterium ADurb.Bin122 | reverse complement strand
GGTTTAGCGGTCGCACTCGCCCATCACGAAGTCGAGGGAGCCGAGGATCGCGACGATGTCGCCGACGAGCGCGCCCTGACAGATTTTTGGCATGATGGAGAGATTGCTGAAGGAGGGGCTGCGCAGTCGCAGGCGCCACGGTACGCCGCCACCTTTGGAGACGACATAAAAGCCGAGGCCGCCCTTCGGATTTTCCGCCTGGAAAAACGCCTCGCCGGCGGGCACCTGCGGGCCCTCGGTCACGATCATGAAGTTGTTGATCAACTCCTCCATGCTCGTGAGCACCTTGTCCTTGCGGGGGGCGAAAATCTTGCGGGCGTCGCGCGCGTACCAGTCGCCGCCGGGTAGGGTGGCGATGGCCTGGCGGATGATGCGCACGCTCTGGCGCATCTCCTCGCCGCGCACGAGGAAGCGGTCGTAGCAATCGCCGCGCGTGCCGACGGGCACGTCGAACTCGTACTGCTCGTAGCCGCTGTACGGGGTGTCTTTGCGGAAATCGATGGGCACGCCGGAGCCGCGCAGGTTGGGGCCGGTGAGGCCGTAGGCGATCGCGTCTTCCTTGGTGATGATGCCGATGCCGGTGGTGCGATCGACGAAGATCCGGTTGCGCTCCAGCATGGCGATCGTCTCTTCGAGGATCGGCAGGAACTGGTCGCAGAAGGCCAGCACGCGGTCGGTCCAGCCGGCGGGCAGGTCGCGCGCGAGGCCGCCGATGCGCGTGTAACTCGTGGTGAAGCGCGCGCCGGTCAGCTCTTCGAACAGCCGGTAGAGTTTCTCGCGCTCGTTAAAGGAGTACAGGAACGGCGTCCACGCGCCGCAATCCATGCCGAAGCAGCCCAGACCGACGAGGTGCGACGAGACGCGCGCGAGCTCGGCGACGATCACGCGGATGGCCTGGCAACGCGGCGGCACCACCACGCCGGCGAGCTTCTCGATGGCGTAGGCGTAGGCGACGTTGTTGGCCAGCGGGGCGAGGTAGTCCAACCGGTCCGTGTACGGCACGAACTGGTTGTAGGTCATGTTTTCGGCGATCTTCTCCTCGCCGCGGTGCAGGTATCCGATCACCGGATCGGCCTTGAGCACGGTCTCGCCATCGAGCTCCAGTTGCACGCGGAGCACGCCGTGGGTCGAAGGATGCGACGGGCCCATCGACAGCGACATCCGCTCGGCATCGGCGTCGTGGGCGGCGGCTTTGGCAGCCGCATCGGGAAAGGTGAACTCGGTGGCCATGAAAGAGGGTGTTTTATTCGGGTTTCACGCGGCGCTCGTTCCAGCTCTCGTCCTTGGCGCGCGGCTCGGCGTCGCCGGTATCGAGGTTGCTCGGGGTGGCCACAAACGGCCCGCCAGCCATCGGCGCGGGCGCGACCTTGGCGGTGACTTCGGCGGCGATCTCGGCGTCGGGCAACTCGGTGGGTTTGCCGGCCAGCGGGAAATCCTTGCGCAGCGGGTGGTACGGATAACCGTCCCACATCAGGATGCGGCGCAGATCGGGATGCCCGGCAAACTGGAT
>MWDT01000606.1 GCA_002070825.1 Verrucomicrobia bacterium ADurb.Bin122 | reverse complement strand
CCTTGAGCGGGACAAGTCCCCCGGTTTCGGCCATCGCGTGTGCATCATCGCCATGACCGCCAACGCCCTCTCCGGAGACCGCGAGGTGTGCCTCGCCGCCGGCATGGACGACTACATCGTGAAGCCACTCGTACCCGACAGCGTACACGCCATCCTGGCCAAGTATCTCCGGCCGGCACCCACCCTGTCCGCACAGGCATGACCGGCCCGCGCCGCTATTTGCGCAGGTGGGAAAACCCCTTGTTGATCGCGACCAGATCGCAGCGCTCCGGATCGTACTCCGGCCCGACCCACTCGCGCCACTCCTGCCCCAATTCAGTGTGCGGCTCCTGCAGGCAGGCGAGCATGTCGTGAAACGCCTCCAGCCCGCCACAATCCTCCGGCGGCCCCGCACGTTCGCCCGCGATGCAACGCGGATAGACCACGCCCTTTTCTAGCGACTGCGGCGCGCCCTCCACGACGATCTCCACCTGCCACCCCTCGCCAAAATGGTAGCCGTAGGAAAAGCGCCCGATCCGCTCGAGCTCCAGATCCACCAGCGCCACATCTCGGTCGTCGACAATCTCAAAACCCTCGCGTTTGAGCGGATTGCCGTAGCGGACCTCGTCACAGTTGAAGGCATGCGTCTGGTAGTCGTACCAGTCGAACCCGATCTGGATCGCATCATGCAGGCGCGACAGCCACATCGACTCGCGCACGAGCACGCGCCGCCAGATGGCCGGCTTGCTGCCCACCACCTGCCAGCGCAGTTGGAAGATCCGGTCGCCCGCCTTTTTTTTGACAGCGGTGCCCTGGCCTTCGTGCAAAGAGATCATCGTGGGGCCATTTCACGGGCGCCTGTCGGGCCGGCAAAACTATTTCGTCCCATCGGCCCGACCTCCGCGCCATGGCCCAAAGCAAACTGCCGGCAGTGGCTCGCGCCTCCACCGGCAGTCATTCTTTAGCTTCTGGTACTCTCTCGTGCAGTTTTACTATGCGACCAACAAAGGGCTGCTGCTGCACGCCGGATACCTTACCCGAAACGCCGCAGCCGAAACCCGGGAAGTTTTCCCGCCCTTTAGGGAAGAACTCCCACGTCCGCCAGCAGCCGCGCGGCTCACTCGTCGAG
Organism: Verrucomicrobia bacterium ADurb.Bin122; assembly: GCA_002070825.1. Taxonomy (GTDB): domain Bacteria; phylum Verrucomicrobiota; class Verrucomicrobiia; order Opitutales; family Opitutaceae; genus MWDT01. The sequence goes on along the minus strand of MWDT01000606.1, from coordinate 415 downwards.
CTCGACGTTCCAATACGCCAGATCGAGAAAATCCTTCCAGCGCTCGCGATGCTCGTCTTCGAGCACCAGCGAGATCACCGGGCGCCACTTGGGGCGCACCGGCTTGCGGATGAGCCGCAAGCCCGCCTCGTGCGGCAGCCGGTTGGCCTTGCGCGTATTGCAGGGGATGCACGAACACACGATGTTTTCCCACGTCGTGCGCCCGCCGTCGGCGCGCGGGATCACATGGTCCAGGTTGAGCTGCTCGCTCGGCAGATGCCGGCCGCAATACTGGCACGTGTTCTTGTCGCGCTTGAACACGTTGCTCCGAGTCAGCTTCAGCTCCTTGCGCGGCAGCTGATCGAAATAGGTCAACAGGATCACCCGCGGCAGCCGCACAAACCGGCTCGCCGTGCGCACGCCTTCGAACGACGAC
>MWDT01000605.1 GCA_002070825.1 Verrucomicrobia bacterium ADurb.Bin122 | reverse complement strand
TGGCTAAAGCGCCGTGCCCGGCAATGAAGACTCGCCGCGCGCACAGCGACCGAGGTTCTCCACCGTCACCCGCGCGATCTCGCCGAGCGCCTCGTGCGTGAGGAATGCCTGGTGCGCCGTGACGAGTACGTTGGGAAAAGTCAGCAGCCGCGAGAGCTCGTCATCCTGCAGGACCTTGCCCGAGAGGTCCTCAAAGAAAATACCTTCCTCCTCCTCATACACGTCCAGCGCGACGCCGCCGATGCGCCCAGACTTGAGCCCGGCGATCAGCGCCTTCGTGTCGATCAAGCCGCCGCGGCTCGTGTTGACGATATACGCCCCAGGCTTGAGCCGGCCGAGCGTGCTCGCGCCCAGCAAATGGTGCGACTCGGGCGTGAGCGGCAGATGAAGCGTCACGATATCGCAACCAGCGAGGAGGTCGTCGAGCGCCACGTATTCGATACCCTGCGCGCGCGCCCAATCGGCATCGGGAAACGGATCATGCGCGATGACCCGGGCCCCGAAGCCGCCGAAAATCTGTGCGACCAGCCGACCGATCTTCCCAGTCCCCACCACCCCGATGGTCCGCGCGCACACGTCGAAACCGACGAGGCCGCCAAGCGAGAAATTGTGTTCGCGCACACGATTGTAGGCGCGATGGATCCGGCGGTTGAGCGTCAGCAGCAATCCGACCGTGTGCTCCGCCACGGCGTGGGGCGAATAAGCCGGTACGCGAGTGACGATCAGCCCCAGCTGGCGGGCCGCATCGAGATCCACGTTATTAAACCCGGCACAGCGCAACGCCACATGCCGTACGCCCAGCCCCGCCAGCGCCGTCAGGCACGGGCGGTCAAGCCGGTCGTTTACGAATACGCACACCGCGTCGGCCCCCTCCGCCGCCGCGGCCGTATCGACGCCGAGTCGAAACTCATGGAAGCGCCAGTCGAGCCCCCCGGCCCCCGCAAAATGCTCATGATCGTACGATTTTGTATCAAAGAAGGAGACGGTCCTCATGCGGAGGTAAACGACGAGCCCCGTGGCCTCTGTCAACCCGGACGCCCTGCTAAAGAGCGATAAATAGGCGCCAGGAGAGGGATCATGGGCGCCAATGGCAAAAGGCACTGCGGTGCAGTCCTAAAAGCCTGCACTACCACCGCGCACGCCCGTCCCCGCCGATAAGCGCAGGCACGGGATTGAGTTCAGCCCTATGCAGGCGACCAGCTGGGCCCGCTCACCGCGAGCCCCTAAAAGATGATTACTTCCGGCCCAGCAACTGGTCCTCGAAGTCCGGCGACGACTCACGCGGTTCGGAATCGAAGGTCAGAATCCGGGCGAGCGGGCCGGCAAATAGCGTTGCCGCCAAACCAGCGCCGAGACCGAGCCACAGATACACACCCAAATCCGACATCGCCGGCATATTGGCTCCCCCAAACTGGCTCGCCATCGCCTGGGCTTTTTTGAGCTGCATCAAGCCGACTGAGCAGGTCACGAGCAGATAGAGTCCGACAAGTCTGACAATGAGCGTAGGCGTCTTCATAATTCCTT
>MWDT01000604.1 GCA_002070825.1 Verrucomicrobia bacterium ADurb.Bin122 | reverse complement strand
TCAGAGCTTGTGAACTTTTCGGTCACGCCCGCCGAAGGGGGCGCGAGTGGGTTTGTGACTGCCGTGGCGGCCAGATGATCTATTCAGCATGGATGCACTCGCGTTATCTGGTTTTTCGGGTCGTTTTTCGCCGTTTTGTACGTTCAAGCCCCGATTCCGGACACGGCAGACGCACCTTTCCCGAGGGCAAGCATCTCCGGCGCCAGGCTGGCCATACGCATTAGGTTGTGGGCCAAGGCAAAGAACAAGACCACGCACTTGACCTTGGCCAGTCCGCGCACGCGGAACTGCTGGAGTCCCCGGTTACGGCTGTGGGCATTGACGCATTCGGCGGTTGCGGCGCGGTTCTTGTAGATCGCCTTGGCCTCGTCGGTCCCCATGCGCGCTCGCCACGCCGCCACGGCAGGACTGTCATTCGGCTTGGGCTGGTGCGGATCCACCGCCTTGTCCTTCGCCGCCGGCACCGGCCCATACACCGTGGTGTGCGCGCTAGCTTGTTCGACCTGCTGGTGACCCACGAAACCGCCATCGACCAGCCAGGCCCCGGGCGCCTGGCCGCAACGCTCGCGCACCTGCTCGATCATCGGCACCATCTGGCCCTGATCACTGCCAACCGTGGCCACCTCGACGCCCACGATCACCAGCGAGTCGACATCGCTGGCCAACTGCGGGTTGTACGCGGGCCGAAACCCGCCGTCGCCCATCTTCATGACCGTCGCCTCGGCATCGGTCGTCGAGGCGCGCGCCTGATCGGCCGCCTTGCCCTGGCGGCGCTTGATCGCTTCGAGTTCGGGCAAGCGCGCCAGCGCCTCGGCCACACGGGCCTCGCGCTCGCGGGCCGCGCGCAGCCGTGCGGCCTGACGGGCCCGATCAGCCTTGCCCGGGTCGGCTTCGAGCTCGGCCTTGAGTTGCGCAACCCGCTCACGGGCCGCCTCCAGGTAGCCCTCGAGCTTGTCCTCGCGCCGGAACGATCCCGCCCCCGCACTGGCCCGCACCCGCATGCCGTCATGCGCCACCTGGCGCAGCTTCACCACCCCGGCGGCAATGAGCGTTGCCACATTGGCGCTGAGCAACTCGTCGAGCGCTTCGCCGTGATCCTTCCGGAAGTCCGACAGCGTGTGGTAATTGACCTGCACCCCGCCGCACAGCCAGCGGTACGCATCGTGCGCATCGGTCAGGCGCGCCAGCTCGCGCGCGCTGCCCACCCCGTCGAGCGTCGCGTACAGCCACAGCGACAACAGAATCTCCGGCGCAATCGCCGCCCGACCCACCCCGCCCTCACGCACCCGGATCCGCTCATAGAAGCGCCCCAGATCCTGCCCGACCACATACGACCACACCAGCCGCGCCCGATGCCCTTCCGGCAGCAGCGACTCGAGGTCGCTGGCGCGAAACTCCATCTGACTGCGGTTGGGCAGAACAACGCGGGCGCGAACTGTAGCTGTCATGACAGGGGTACGGAACGGGTGGCTCGGATGCAAGAATTATACCGGACGGATTCAGGGAGAATTTTCACAAACTCTCA
>MWDT01000603.1 GCA_002070825.1 Verrucomicrobia bacterium ADurb.Bin122 | reverse complement strand
GCGAGGGCGTTGTTGATCTTGTGCGCACCGGTGTGCAGGAGGTCCTCGCGCTTGAAGTAAATCTTGGCGCCACCGCAGTGTTTCGTCAGCCCCTCGGCGTAGTAGATCTCAGTCGGGCGGCCTGCGAACTCCTTGAGATAGTGGCGCAGCTCCTTCTGAAACGCGGGATCATCTTTTGCCTCCAGATAGGCTTTCTCCAGATCGGCCAGCGCAGTCATCAGTGTCTCCGGGACAAAGACGCCGCCAAAGCAGCCGAAATGGCCCGACGCATCAGGCACGGAGAAACGATCCAAGGGCGTGGGAGCAGAGGCAGTGGACATATGCGGGAGAGACTGAAAGGTGGCCGCGACGTTAGGCAAAACATCTCTTTGCACACCCGAGATGTCGGGCGGCCGATACACTTTCAGACACGGCACACGGCGGCAACAGGCGGCCTTGCCTGCGGATCAAAACCGTTTGATCGTGACGAGCGTGTAATCGTCGCGCTGCGGGGCGCCGCCGATGAAGCGGTCGATCGCGAGCATGAGGCCGTCGTTGATCTCGCGGGCCGAGTTGGTTTGCAGCGAGCTGACCGCATCGGCCAGGCGGGCGCCAGAGAACTCCTTGCCGTCCTCGTTGGGCGCTTCGGTGATACCATCGGTGTAGAGCACAAACGCATCGCCGGGGCGGAACGGCTCTGTGCAATCGGAGATGACCGTCGAAAACAGTTCGTCGGGGACCATGCCGACGGGCATGCCGTCGGAAGAAACAAAACGGCTGGTCGGCGCGCCGACGGATGCATAGCGCTGCACGAGTAGGGGGAGCTCGTGTCCGGCGCGTGCAAAGGTCACCGACATCGCATCGGTATCGATCACGGCGTAGAGCAGAGTGACGAACATGCCGTTGCGAATATCATGCGAGAGCACACGATTGAGCTCAGCGAGGACGTCGGAGGGCGATGTGTGCCGGGGCGCGATCTGGCGGATGTTGCTCCGGCAAATTGCCATGAGCAGCGAGGCGGAAATGCCCTTGCCGGAGACATCGGCCACGACGACGCCGATGCGATGCTCGCCGAGCACGATGATATCGTAAAGGTCGCCACCGACTTTTTGTGCCGGAGTGTAGCGTGCATCGATGTCGAGGCCGGGGAGCGTCATCCGCTCGTTGGGCAACAACATCTGCTGGATGCCGCTCGCCAGAGAGAGGTCCATGTCGTACTGGCGCTTATCGAGCTGGAGGTGGAGAAACTCGGCGTTGTGCAGGGCCAGTGCGGCCTGCTCGGCCATCGACTGCAGCAGCGAGTAATCAGTCTCGGTAAACGGGAGCCCGTCGGCCGGGTTTGCCACGGCGAGCACGCCGAAGAATTGCCCGCCAAAAACGAGGGGCACCACGATCATCGACTTCACCGCCAGCACCGGATCGTCGTGTTTGACCACATCGGGATGGTTGGCGGCATCGGCTACCAAGATGCCCTGGCAGGTCAGTGCAACACGCCCAACCAGCCCCTCATGCACCGAAAATGTCTCTGATTTGAGCACTTGCTCGAT
>MWDT01000602.1 GCA_002070825.1 Verrucomicrobia bacterium ADurb.Bin122 | reverse complement strand
CCCGCGCTCGCCTACGAAAACCTCGGCATGCTCTCGAACTGGTACTGGTTCACCGAGTCGATGATGACCGCGCACAACCCGCACACGATTTTCAACACCGACATCGCCGGCGGCATCCCGCAACTCGTCATCCAGATGCTCGTCGGCTCGCAGCCCGGCTGGATCGAGCTCCTCCCCGCGCTCCCGACCCAGTGGCCCAGCGGCTCGATCGAGGGCGTGCTCTGCCGCGGCCAGGTCGAGATCCGCCGCCTCGTCTGGGAACCTGGCAAGGTCACCGTCACCCTACGCTCTCAGATCGACCAGACTGTCGACCTGCGCACCCACGGCGGCACTACCCATCACGAAGTCCGCCTGCCCGCCGGCCAGGACATCACCCGAACCATTCCCCTCTAACCTAAGAGTAACCCCCGCGTTGCCGCCGGCCCCCCGGCCCGCTGACTTCGCCCACAGTCCCCACGCCCATGTTTTTCGCCACGCTCCTTCTCTCTCCGTTGTTCACCGACCACTTGGTGCTGCAGCGCGATCAGACCAACCCGGTCTGGGGTAAGGACGACCCGCAGCAGATCGTCACCCTCACCGTCGAAGGCACGCCGGCCGCACCAGCGCCCGTGCAAGTCGTCACCTCCGCCGATGGCACTTGGAAACTCGCCTGCCCTGAGCTGCCCGCCGGCGGCCCGTACCGACTCCGCGTGAAAGGCAGCACCGAACAGGTCATCGACGACGTCCTCGTCGGCGAGGTCTGGCTCGCCTCCGGCCAGTCCAACATGGAGTGGAAACTGCCCAACACCGATCACGGGGCCGAAGATGTCGCCTCGGCCAACGACCCGGAGCTGCGCATGTTCAACGTCGACCAGACTGCGCTGCCCGCCCCGCGCGACACCGTCTCCGGGCAGTGGGCACGCGCCACGCCGCAGTCCGCCGCCGAGTTCTCCGCCATCGGCTACCTTTTCGCCAAAGAGCTCCGCCGGAAACTCCGCGTGCCCGTCGGCATCATCAACACTTCCTGGGGCGGCACCCGCGTCGAAGCCTGGGCCAGCCGCGAGGCCCTGCGCGCCGTCATGCCCGTCGAGCAGGAGCTCGCCGCGCTTGCCGAAGCCGAGAAAGACCTGCCGCGCATCCGCGCCGAACACCAGGCCCGCGTCGACGCCTGGGAACGCTCCGTCTTCCCGATCGACACCGCCAACACCGGCCGCCCGCAGGGCTGGGCCACCGCCGAATTCGACGACTCCGCGTGGCCTGTGATGGCGTTGCCCGTCTTCTGGCAAAACGCCGGCCTCAAGTTCAACGGCTGCGTCTGGTTCCGCCACACGCTCGATGTCCCCGCCGAATGGGCAGGCCACGACCTCACGCTCAATCTCGGCGTGGTGGACGATTTCGACACCACCTATTTCAACGGCCAGGTCGTCGGCGTCACCCCGCGCGGCACCCCCGAAGCCTACAAGCTGCTCCGACGCTACGTCGTCCCCGGTTCGCAGGTGAAGGCCGGCAAAAACGTGATCGCCGTGCGCGTGTTCGACCAGTTCGGCGA
>MWDT01000601.1 GCA_002070825.1 Verrucomicrobia bacterium ADurb.Bin122 | reverse complement strand
CGTGAGCTTGCGCAAGAGGCTGAGCGGGTGCGTGCGGATTCGATCCGTCTGCAGCAGGAGCGCACGCAACTCGATATGGAGCGCCGCCGCTGGCATGACGACTTGGATTTGTTGCGCGAGGAAGAATCGAACCTGCGACAATACGAATCTCGTTTGCGCGACATGCAGGCGCGCATGGAAGCGGATCGCGTCGAGTGGGCGAGTGCGCATGCGACGCGCGATTCGCGGCCTGTTTTCGCCGATGGAGGTGCGCTCAAGGAGGCCTGGGGGAAACTCCAGCGTGCGACCGAAATATTCGAGGCCGAGCGTGCGCACTTGCGCGAGGACCGTCTGGCGTTTCGCGAGATGGAAAAGGCGCTCAAAAAGCGGGAGGAGGCACTTTCGTTGAAGGAGCGGCAGTACGCCGCCAATGAGCGGCGCCTGCGCGAGACAATCCAGCGCGAGATTCAGGCTCAGGCGCCGCTGCCGGCGGCGCCTGCGGAAGAGCCCTCGACGTTGCGAAATCTCACGCGCACGCCTTTTGCGGTGGCCAAGGCCGTCTTTGGCGGAGGCTCCTGAAGTGCCAGGCGCCTTCGCGCTTGCTCCGGATTGAGTCGTCATTCATAGACGACCCCGCATGAAACGTGAACCGTTCCATTCCACACGACGCCCGTCCGCCGGAACTCCGGCGGCGGCAGTCTTGGTTTGGTGGCGACGCGTGGCTTGGCGATGGTGACGCACCGATGATGCGTCCGCGCGGGTACGCCCGCTCCGATTCCGCCAAGCCCGACTCCGACTGAGTCGGGCTTTTTGTTGCCACTAAAACCAGCCCACACGTTTCGCCATGAATGCCACAGAAATTTCCCAGGAAATCCCCCTCAACACCGTCGCTTTTTACGGGCGCACGTTATCGGAATACATGCGCTTTTTTGCCCTGATGCCGGACGCGCTTCAGAAGGTCAGCATACTGGATGTTGCCGCCGGCCCGTCCTCATTTACGGCGGAGGCGACGCGCCGTGGGCTCGACGCGACGGCAGTCGATCCGCTCTACGGTTATCCGGTCGACACCCTGCGGTCGCATGTGGCCCTCGACTACCGTCACATGCATGATCGCTTGCGGGAGCGGGCGGCGTTCATGGCGTGCGGGCCCGTATTTGGGTCGGTCGAAGAGGCGATCGCAGAGCGGCAACGCGGGGCAGATCGGTTCTTACGCGATTACGAGAGCGGTTTTTTGCACGGTCGTTACGTCGGGGGCTCTTTGCCAGCCCTGCCGTTTCTTGATCGACAGTTCGACCTCGTGCTGTGTGCGCATCTGCTCTTCGTGTACGGCCGGCAGTTCGACTTTCCGTTTCACTTGGATGCCTGCGTGGAGCTCGTGCGGGTGAGTGCGGGGGAGGTACGGATCCATCCGCTGTGCGGGTTGGATGGCAAACCGTATCCCGGACTCGACCGCCTGCGAGGCGAGCTAGAGGAGCGGGGCATCGTCAGCGAGGTCGTGGGGCTCGACTATGCGTTTTTCCCCGGGGCCGATTCGATGCTCGTGCTACGGCG
>MWDT01000600.1 GCA_002070825.1 Verrucomicrobia bacterium ADurb.Bin122 | reverse complement strand
CATCAAGAAGGGCTTTGAACGCGCCCCCCACCGCAGCCTCCTCCGCGCCACCGGCGTGATCGAATCCGAGGCCGATTTCGACAAGCCGTTCATCGCCATCGCCAACAGCTACATCGACTGCATCCCCGGCCACGCGCACCTCAACGAGGTCGGCCAGCTCGTCAAGCGCCTCGTCCGCGAGGCCGGCGGCGTCCCCTTCGTCTTCAACACCATCGGCGTCGATGACGGCATCGCCATGGGCCACTCCGGCATGAAGTTCTCCCTGCCGTCGCGCGAGCTCATCGCCGACTGCGTCGAGACCGTCCTGCGCGCCCACTGCTTCGACGGCATGATCTGCATCCCGAATTGCGACAAGATCGTCCCCGGCATGCTCATGGGCGCCCTGCGCGTCAACATCCCCACCGTCTTCGTCTCGGGCGGTCCGATGGCCGCCGGCATCGCGCAGACCGATGCCACCAGCGACCTGCCCGCGCACCTGCGCCCCGCCACCGAAAAGAGCGACCTCATCTCCGTCTTCAAGGGCGTCGGCGCCCACCAGACCGGCAGCGTCTCCGCCGAGCAACTGCTCAAGATGGAGCAGTCCGCCTGCCCGACCTGCGGCTCCTGCTCCGGCATGTTCACCGCCAACTCGATGAACTGCCTCAGCGAAGCCCTCGGCCTCGCCCTGCCCGGCAACGGCACCATCCTCGCCGTCTCCAAGGAGCGCGAGCAGCTCTACCGCCGCGCCGCCAAACAGATCCTCGAGCTCGTGAAACGCGACCTCAAGCCGCGCGACATCGCCACCCTCGAAGCCTTCGACAACGCACTCTGCCTCGACGTCGCCATGGGCGGCTCGACCAACACCGTGCTCCACACCCTCGCCATCGCACGCGAGGCCGGCATTGAGTACGACATCGCCCGCATCGACGCCATCTCGCGCCGCATCCCCTGCCTCTGCAAAGTGTCGCCGTCCTCCGACTACCACATCCAGGACATCCACCGCGCCGGCGGCATCCACACCATCCTCGGCGAGTTGAAGCGCCTCGGCGCACTCAAGAACGAGTGCCTCACCGTCACCGGCAAGACCCTCGGTGAAAACATCGACGCCTGGGATCTGCGCTCGCCCACCTGCACCGACGAGGCGCGCATCGTCCGCGTGTCCGGCGCCTCCGCGCTCGTGCTCGATCCCAACGACAAGATGGGCCCCGCCGCCCGCACCGCCTCGGGCAACCTCATCCCGAAGCCCATGCTCTTCCACCCGGCCGACGACCGCGCCATCGCGCTCTGGCGCTTCGCCGCCGCCTTCAACGCCAACGACGCCGCCGCCTGCGGCGCGATCTTCGGCGCCAAGGGCGAACTCGAAGTAACCGCCGACACCACCTGGCACGGCGCCGCCGAGATCGAGGCCGGCCTCAAGCCCAAGTTCGCCGAATTCCGCGGCCTCGTCCGCGCCGAGCTCGGTGAAGTCCGCGGCACCCCCGTGATCATCGTCTGGCAGTACGAAAAGACCGGCGCGAAAAAGATCGCCTGCCTGCTCCGCGCCCCGCGTCTCCACGCCG
>MWDT01000599.1 GCA_002070825.1 Verrucomicrobia bacterium ADurb.Bin122 | reverse complement strand
CGCCCTCTCCGTCGAACTCCTGCTCAACGAAGACGACGGTTTCTGCAACGAAACCGCCCTCCAGCTCGACGCCTTTAACCGCGAGCGCCAAGACATCGAGCGCCAGATCACCGAGGAGGCCGAGCGCCTCGTGGAGCAACACTACGCCAACGACCAGGGCATCGTCCTCTACGGCGACAACTGGCACCCCGGCGTGGTCGGCATCGTCGCCGGCCGCGTTTCCCGGAAGTACAACCGCCCCTGCGTCGTCCTCGGCAACGAAGGCGAGATGGCGAAAGGCTCCGGCCGCAGCGTCGATGGCATCAACCTCGTCGAAGTCCTCGGCACCTGCTGCGAACACTTGTCCAACTGGGGCGGCCATCCCATGGCCGTCGGCATCGCCCTGCCCAAGGAGCATATCGAGACCTTCCGCGCGCAATTCTCCGAAGCCGTCCGCCGCTACGTCGGCGGCGACATCGCGGAGCAGGAGCTCGCGCTCTCGGCCTGGTTGCCCGTGGAGCACATCCGCGAGCGCCTCATGGACGAGCTCGAGTCGCTGCATCCCTTTGGCCAGGCCAACCCAGAGCCGATCTTCGGCATCCACGGCGTGGTGCTCCAGCAAAGCCCCGACGTCTTCAAGGAGCAGCACTTCCGCTTCTGGTTCGACGATGCCCGCGGCCGCCGCCTCCACGGCGTCGCCTGGAAAATGGCGCACCGCCTTCCCCCCGTCGGCGTCCCGCTCGATTTCGCCGTCGAGCTGACGTGGAATTTCTTCAACGACCGCAAGCTCCTCCAACTGGAGCTCGTGGACTGGAGGCCAGCCCGAAACCCCTGAGTGAAAACGCAAAAATCCGGCAGCTGCATTTTTTCGAGATTTCACGCTTGCACGCCGCCGAAAACCCCTGCTTCTTCTCGCCTCCCGTCACGCACCCGTAGCTCAATTGGATAGAGCGTCTGACTACGGATCAGAAGGTTTGGGGTTCGACTCCCTACGGGTGCGCCACTTTAAAGCCTCTGAAGTCCAATGACTTCAGGGGCTTCTTTGTTTTCCGACGCGGAGCAAAGAAAAGTTGCTTGGCCACTTCTTGGCCGTTCTGGCCCTCCACCCCTTCAGCGCGATCTCGACGGCGCGTCGCTTGTCTGCGTTGGTTCGGCGCAGGGTTCCCGCCAATCCTGGCCCCACGGCGCCCCCTCCGTCGCCTCCCGCGGGTGAAGACCGCGGCCGGCGGACACGGGCACGAAAAAGCCCCCGGTGTGGGTCCGGGGGCGTGGAGGGCAGGCGGGTCTGCGGGTTGATCGCCGTGTTCGCCCACAGCACGGCGTCGAGGACTGAGCGCGCGTCGGTCATTGCAGGCAGGCGACTAGGCGGTCCGGGGTCATGGCTTGGAAATCGCAGCGTAGGCGGCGTCGAGAGCCTCGCCGATTGCGGCCTCAATGACCTCGGCAGGTTGGCCGGCGCAACGGGCCGGAAGGTCAACACGCAACTTTGCGTCGAGCTGCGCGCGCACCTTGGCGAGCGTGGACTTGTACGCGGCGAGAACCTCAGCCTTGCGCCAGAGTTCG
>MWDT01000598.1 GCA_002070825.1 Verrucomicrobia bacterium ADurb.Bin122 | reverse complement strand
CGAGGCCGATTTCTACATCCGCCTGAGCGACCGCAATCTCTGGTTCTACTATCTGGAGGCGCTCGGCCTCGACGAGGATCGCATCCGCGGCGTGCTCGGCGCGGTCGATAAGTACGAGAAGATTGGCGACGATGCGTTCAAGGCCTACGGCGAACGCTTCGGCGCGATCGACGAGGGCCTCAAGGCCAAGATCCTCGCGTTTCTCCAGATCAAGTCGCTCGACGCGCTCGAAGCGACGCTCCTGCCGCTCGGTGGCGAAAAGCTGCCCGCGCGTCTGGCCGACTGGCGCAAACTATTGGGCAATCTCAACGCCATGGGCCTCGGCCGCTTCATCGAGGTCGATTTTGGCGTGGTGCGCGGGCTCGCGTACTACACCGGCTTCGTCTTCGAGGCGTTTGACCGCAAGGGCGAGCTGCGCGCGCTGGCCGGCGGCGGCCGCTACGACAATCTCGTCGGCAAGCTCGGATACGCCGACCTGCCCGCCGTCGGTTTTGCCATCGGCGACATGACTTTCGCGCTCCTGCTTGAGCAACGCGGCCTCATGCCCGCGCTCGTTTCCGCGCCGGACGTTTTCTGCGTGCTCGGCGGCGAAAAGGAAAAACTGGCTGCTTTCGCCGATATCCAGGCGCTGCGCACCGCCGGTTATCGCGTGGACTATCCGATGCGCGAAATCGCCTTCGGCAAACAGTTCAAGGCCGCCACCGAGTCGGGCGCCAAGGTGGCGCTCATCTACGGAGGCGACGAGCTTGCGAAGGGCGTGGTGAAGCTCCGCGACCTGCGCACGCGCTCCGAGCGCGAGATCCCGCACTCGGGCGTGCTCGCCGAAGTCCAGGCGCTGCTCGGCCAGCCGGGCGTGTGATCCGCCCGGCCTGCCACGCCACCGCGGATGCGTTGACGGCGTCCACGGTGTGTCGCGCCGTCTTTCTGAAGAATCTCTGAAACAGAGACGGCGCGCGTTCGTCTTACCTCCACGCCGCCGGTTTTCGGCACACGCAGGGGCTGCCTTTGCGTAACGCTTCGACAAGTCGCGGCTTCTCTGTCTGCCTGCCCTTTCACCCGGCCATCCATGTCTCCCCTGTCTCCACGCCTCGCACTCGTTTTGCTTTCACTGGCTCCGCTCGGCGCATGCGCATTGCGCGCCGAGCCTGACGCGCCGGCGCCCGCTGCCGTCGCCCCCGCACCGGCGCTCACTTTGGAGGACTGCGTCGCGCGCGCGTTGCAGAAAAACTTCGATCTCCAGGCTGAGACGCTCAACACCGACAACGCCAAGGAGGCGCTGACGGTGCAAAAGGCGGACTACGTGCCGGTCTTCACCGTCGTCGGCACGCGCTCTGGCAACGACTCGTACCGCACGGGCGTCGAGACCGATACCTCCACGGTGCGCAGTGGTGTTTCGCAAAAAATTCCGACGGGCGCGACCGTTACGCTGGGCACCCGGCTCGACCGCTCGTCGAACAATCCGCTGGTCACCTCGCCCAATCCCGCCTACCTCGGCGATCTCTCCGTTTCGATCAAGCAGCCGCTGCTCAAGAGCGCGGGCACC
>MWDT01000597.1 GCA_002070825.1 Verrucomicrobia bacterium ADurb.Bin122 | reverse complement strand
GGCGCACGGCCAGCAGCGAGTCGCCGCCGCTCAGGAAAAAGTCGCTCGTGCGCGTGAGCCGCACCGGGCCGAGCAGCTCGCGCATCGCGGCGATCACCTGCCGCTCCGCCGGACTTGCGGAGGCCGGCAATGGCGCTTCGTCCGTCGCGGATTCCACTCGCGTGCGCAACGCAGGTGCGGCCGATGTCGTGGCCGTCGGCACCGGATCGAGCCAGTAGCTCTTTCGTTGAAAACGATAACCGGGCAGCGAGACGCGCCGTCCGCACGGGCTGGCGAGTGCGAACACCTTTTTTAGGTCGATGGGCAACTGCGCCGCCCAGAGCCCGCCCGCCGTCTCCAGCGTGCGTTGCCACTCCTTGCGCGGGTCGCCCTCGCCGTCGAGCGTCGCCAGCACGGCGCGTCCCTCGGGCCGGCGTCCGTCGCGCAGCGCGAGATTGCAGAGTGTGTGCGAGGGCCCGCACTCCAGCAGCGCCAGCCCCGGCTGCGCCCACAGCGTCGCCAGCCCGTCGGCGAAGCGCACGCAGCGCCGCAGGTGCTCCGTCCAGTAGTCCGGATCGACCAGCCGCTCCGGCGCGAGAAAATCGCCCGTGACGTTGGAAACCACCCGCACGCCCGAGTCGGGCAGACGGCGCGGCACGGCGGCCACCGCGGCGCGGAAATCGACGAGCATCGGCTCCATCAACGACGAGTGCGCGGCGAGCGTCACCTGTAGCCGCTTGCAACGCACGCCATCGCGCTCCAGCTCCACCGCGAACGCTTCCACGGCGTCGGCGGGGCCGGCGACCACGATCTGGTCGGGCGCGTTGACGGTGGCGATGTCGAGCGAGCGCGGCAGGCGCTCGGCGACTTCGGGCTCGGTCAGGTTCACGGCGAGCATCGCGCCCGGCGCCTGTGCGTCCATCGCACTGCCCCGCAGGCAGACCAGCCGCAGGGCATCGGTCAGCGTGAAGACGCCGGCGAGACACGCGGCGACCCATTCGCCCAAACTGTGCCCGATGAGCACGCTCGGGCGCAGGCCGAGATCCATCCAGAAACGTGCTGCGGCAAATTCGAGGGCAAACACCGCCGGTTGCCCGATGCGGTGTTGGTTGATCTGCGTCATCGCGCCGGCGTCGTCCGGCGCGGCGAGCAGCAGTGTGCGCAGATCGAGCTTCAGCACGGGCTCCAGCAGCGTGGCACACTCGTCGATCACGGCGCGGAAAACCGGGGCGTGGTCGTAGAGCGCGCGGGCCATGCCGGGCTTTTGTGTGCCCATGCCGGTGAACAAAAACGCCACGGCGTCGGCTCGCTCCGGCGACGGTGGCAGCTCGGCCAGCCGGGCGGCGGCATCGGCGCGGCCCCACGCGCAGATCGCACCGCGTGTGGCAAAGGCGCGGCGCCCGAAGGCCAGCGTGTGCGCGGCGTCGCGCAACCTCACCGACGGGTGAGCGGCGAGCCACGCGCCGGTGGTGGAGGCGTTGGCCGCCAGCGCGCGGGCGTCGCGTCCGGAAAACAGCAACAGGTGCGGCGTCGCCTCGTCGGGCGTGTCGTCAACCGGTCGTGAC
>MWDT01000596.1 GCA_002070825.1 Verrucomicrobia bacterium ADurb.Bin122 | reverse complement strand
GTTTCATGAGCTGGATCGCCTGTAGTCTGGTCGCCGCCTTTTTCCTCGGATGCTACGAGCTGTGCACGAAGCACGCCGTGCGCAGCAATGCCGTGCTGCCCGTGCTTTTCCTGAGCACGGTGTGCGGTGCGTTGGTGTGGGGCACGCTACTGCTGGTGCAGGCGGTCTCGCCGGCGGCGCTGCCGGCGGGGTTGATCGTGCCGTCGATCACCTGGGTGCAGCATCTGCAACTGCTGCTGAAATCGCTGATCGTGGCGTCGTCGTGGGTGTGCACTTATTTCGCGCTCAAACATCTGCCGCTGTCGATCGCCTCGCCGATCCGGGCGACGGGGCCGGTCTGGACGGTGGTGGGGGCGATGGCGGTGCTCGTGGAGCGTCCGTCATGGATGGAGTTTCTCGGGATCGCGACGGCATTGGTCTCGTTTGTCTGCCTCTCGCTGGCGGGGCTCAAGGAGGGCATCCGTTTCCATCGCGACCGCTGGATCGGGTTCATGGTCGCGGGCACGGTGCTCGGCGCGGTAAGTTCGTTGTACGACAAGTATCTCTTGGGCGTGCTGCATTTCCCGGTGGCGACGGTGCAGGCGTGGTTCGCGATTTACCTGGTGGTGGTGTTTTTGCCGTTGGCGTTTGGGTGGTGGCGGCGCTGGTGGCCGCGCAACGAGTTTCACTGGCGCTGGAGCATCCCGTGCATCGCGGCGATGCTGCTGATTTCTGACTATCTGTACTTTATGGCGCTGAGGGAACCGGATGCGTTGATCTCGCTGGTGTCGGGCATCCGGCGGGGGAGCACGTTGATCGCGTTTGCCGGAAGCCTGCTGTTTTTCGGCGAACGCAATGGCTGGCAGAAGTTGCCGGCAGTGCTTGGGGTGTTGCTGGGTATTTTGCTGATCGTAATGGGTTAACTGAGCTTCATCGGGGGCACGCCTAGGGCGTTTTTTCGCTCACGAGTCCTGTGAAGCGCGGCCGCCGTGCCGATATAAGGGCTGCCAGTGTGGGTGTGTTGTGGTTTGTGAGCGGCCCGGGTCGCCAGAGGCACCCGGGCCGCATTGTTTCTGTATGTCGGGAGCCACCGGTGGCGCGTATCCGGGGCAGGGGAGGGCATCTCGGGCATTGACGCGGATTTTCCGGGGGCGTTTCTTGTGCTTCATGCACGAATCCCGACCTGTCGATCCTCAGGTGAAGTATAAGCGCATCGTCCTTAAGCTCTCCGGCGAAGTCCTTCGCGGAGGTAAATCCGGCGACCCCATCGACGGGGCGGTGCTGGAGCGGATTTGCAACCAGGTTAAAGAGATCCACAGCCTCGGCGTGCAGGTCTGCGTGGTGATCGGCGGCGGCAACATCTTCCGCGGCAGCCTCGGCGAAAAGCGCGGGGTGGACCGCACCACGGGCGACTACATGGGCATGCTCGCCACGGTGATCAACAGCCTCGCGCTCATGGATTGCCTCGAAAAACTGGGTGTCACCACCCGCGTGCAGAGCGCCATCCCGATGAACCAGGTCGCCGAGCCGTTCATCATGCGCCGCGCCATCCGCCACCTCGAAAA
>MWDT01000595.1 GCA_002070825.1 Verrucomicrobia bacterium ADurb.Bin122 | reverse complement strand
CGCCATGGAGTACGCCGGCGCCACCATCGACGAGAGCACGCTCTCGCCCGAGCATCTGGAGGAGTTGCTGGAGGCGATGAAGGACCGCGGGCTCGGCACGCCGGCCACGCGCGCCGCCATCATCGAAACGCTGCTCGACCGCGGTTTTATCGAGCGCAAGGGCCGCGCGCTCGTCACCACCCAGAACGGCCGCGCACTCATCCGCGGGCTCAAGAAGATCGACCCGACGGCCGTCTCGGCCAAGCAGACCGCCGAGATGGAGTACGAGCTCAAGAAGATGGAGCGCGGCAACTCCAGCTACACGCGCGGCACGTTTCTCGACGCGGTGCTGAAACAGTTTCTTGACGTCGCCGAGCAGTACAAGGCGTCGAGCACGCGCCTCGGCGAGGCCGAGCGGCCCGAGCTGGTCGAGGGCACGCCCACGGAGGTGCTTTGCCCGAAATCCGGCAAACCGATCCTCGACCGCGGCGCCGCCTGGGAGGCGCATGGCTTCGAGGGCACGCTGCTGTGGAAGGAGTGCTTCGGCCGCAAATGGACCGCCCAGGATTTCCGCGAGTTGCTCGAAGCGTTTCTCCAGGGCTCGCCCAAGAAATACGACGACCTCGCCTCGCGCAGCGGGCAGGTTTACTCGGCGATGCTCGGCATCGACGCCGCCACGCGCAAGATCGCCATCGTCGAGCCCGAGGCGAAGAAGGTGAAGGGCGTGAAATGCCCGAAGTCCGGCAAACTCATGCTCGACCGCGGTGCGTACTTCGAGTCGCCCGGCTTCGCTGGCGTGCGCTTCTGGAAAAACGCCTTCGGGCGCACGTGGACGGCCGAGGATGTCGTCCGCCTGATTCAGGGCGTGGTGGAGGGCGCGCCGGCGGAGTTTACCGACCTCGTCTCGCAGCGGACGAAGAAGTCCTACTCGGCGCGGCTCACCATCGACGAATCGGCCAAAAAAGTCGTGCTGCTGCTCGACCGCCGCGCCGACGGGTAGCGGCGGCGGGGCATTTCGGGCCGCCGCTTGGAAAGCGGCGCTCCGCAGACGTCGCAGGGGCGCCGCATGAGATGCGGCGTTCCCCTATGACCCTTCAGCTGGCGCGCTTCGCGCGCAAGGTTTCCCAGAGGTGGGCGTAATTGAGCAGGATGTCCTTGAGGCCCTGCTGCACCGCCGGAGAGTTGAGCGCTTTGGTGCTCATGTCGTTGTGGGCGTCGAGGGCCTCGATGATCGCGCCGGTGAGCGCGTTGCCGAAGTCGGGCGAGTTGGCGAACTGCTCCTTGGTGTTGCTCGCCGCCTGCTGCTGGAGCGTCTTCGACTCGAGCAGCTTCCCCATGAGCACGTGGTTCACATACACGAGCTGGTCCTGCTCGGTGGTCTCGGCGCCGAAGAGCTCGTTGAGCCGCGAGATGAGCTCGCCGAGGTAGGCCTTCTGCTTCTCCTGCACCGCGCCGCTGCCGGCGCCGGTGATCGGCGCGAGCTTGGGCGACTCGCCCTGGCCGAGCGGCATCGGCGCGCGGCCGAGGTTGCGCAACTGGTGGTGCGTGAGCACGACCTGCGAGAGGT
>MWDT01000594.1 GCA_002070825.1 Verrucomicrobia bacterium ADurb.Bin122 | reverse complement strand
TACCGCCGGCTGGTGGACTGCCTGCGCGAGCACGGCATCACCCCGCACGCCACGCTCTACCACTGGGACCTGCCGCAACCGTTGCAGGACCGCTACGCCGGCTGGCAGAGCCGCGAGGTCGCGAAGGATTTCGCCGACTTCGCATCGGCCGTGGCCACGCGGCTCGGCGACCGGATCGACCGCTGGATCCCTCTCAACGAGATCGCCACGTTTGCCTATTACAGCGGCTACGCGGTCGGCCACACGCCGCCGCACGCGCCGGGCATCACCCTGAGCACACCACGCGAGCAGTCCCAGATCATCCATCACGCGCTCCTCGCCTACGGACTCGGTACCCAGGCGATCCGCGCCGCCTCGCCGCGTCCGTGCCGCATCGCCGCGGCGGAAAACTTCGAAAGCTGCGTGCCCATCGTCGAAACGCCCGAACACATCGCCGCCGCCCGAAAGGCCTTCGACGACTCGTTCGTCAACGGCGCCATCCTGCACCCGCTACTGCACGGCAACTGGGACCCGGCCTGGGCGGAACTGCACCGCGAGCGGCTCCCCGAGGTCTCCGACGGCGACTGGAAGATCATTGCCCAGCCGCTCGATGAGCTCGGCTTCAATTGCTACACTGGCAGCTATTTCAAGGCCTCGCCCGAAGGCCGCGGTTACGAGGGCATCGCGATTCCCACCGGTTATCCGAAGGGCGGCCTGCCCTGGCTGAGCATCATTCCCGAGGCGGCGTATTGGGGGATCCGCCTCGCCAGCGAACAACTCGGGAGCCGGCGTCTGCCGATCTTCATGAGCGAAAACGGACTCTCCGACAGCGCCACGGCCGACGCCACCGGGCTCGTCTCCGATGTGGACCGCATCGCCTACACGCGTGCCTACCTGCGCCAGGTCCTGCGCGCGCGCGAAGAGGGCTTCCCCGTCAGTGGCTATTATCACTGGAGCTTCCTCGACAACTTCGAGTGGGCTGAGGGCTATCGCAGCCGCTTCGGGCTCGTCCATGTGGACTACGCCACGCAGCGCCGCACACCCAAGCTCGGCTACCACTGGTACCGCGAGACGATCCGCGCCGGCCGCGTGTTGTAGCGCGCAAGTCGCATCGCAAATTGCCCGGCCGGCTGGCCGGGCCGCAAGGCCCGGCTATCGTGGGGCATGCGTTGGTTACTCCGATTCTTCGCGCACGACGCCGCCACGGCCGAGAGCGCGCCCCACCTCACCGAGGCACTTGATCAAGCCTGGCGCCGCGAAGCCCTGCGCAACGCCCGCCTCGTCAATTATGGCCGTGCGCTCGTCGCCACGTTGTTCTTCGCGCTGCACGTCGTCCTCGGAGCCGTGTTGCACGATGAAGCCTGGCGGGGCTCCCTGCGCGACGCCGCCCTCTACTGGATCGCCGCGTTACTGCTGCTCGGCGCGTACCGCCGGCGCGAATCGCTGGGCCGTGTGGGCGGCTGGATTGTCGCCGTGCTCGACGTGCCAATGGTCTTCCTCATCCAGTCCGGTTCGCTGGCCACCTCGACGAGCGAGCGCGCCGTGGCGGCCTTCAGCGTGGGACTCTTT